>JASHVB010000649.1 GCA_030039695.1 Acetobacteraceae bacterium | reverse complement strand
GGTCGGAGGTTAGAAAGCGCTGCAGCCCAGTCGAGTAGTCGCGGCTGCAAGCCTCAATCCAGCCCGCATCGTCCTCAGCATCGTCGGACATCAGCGCCGACCTTGCAGCACGTTGCAGGCAGGAATTCCCACATTTGCAGTAGCAAGACCAACCGAATTCTCAGATAGACAGCAATTTCTCAGTTCATGCGGCAATCGCAGGCTCCTGTTTTCGGTGATTCTGCAGTCTCATCAATTGCGGCAACGCGACATCGGCGATGGCGGAAGCGGATCGCATGATCGCGAAAGACCCCACGCCGGCAGATAAACGCGGCTTCCCTGGCTACTGGGTCAACGACCTTGAGGCGCCCAACCCGCTTCTGTCGCTGCGGACCGACAGCGACGCCATTCACGTCATTTCCGCCCTCATCGAGCCGCTGCAACTCGTTGCGCCGCGGCAAGCTCAGATTTCAATCAACATCCCTCCCTTCCCGCATCGGCCAGGAGGCCTGCATCTGGACGGTATTTCCGTTACCGAGCCAAGCGGCCGGCCTGGAACGTTCACGCTGCTCGCGGGCTTATTCCTCACGGACCAGCCTCGGCCCGACATGGGCAACCTGTGGGTTTGGCCCGGCTTGCACCACGTTTGCGCTACCTATCTGACTGACCATGGGCCGGATGCCTTGCTCGACCTGGAACACCCCGCTTACCCAATGGCGCCCCCCGGAGCAGGTCGTGGGACGAGCCGGAGACCTCTTTCTCGGGCATCACGTGCTCGGCCACAACATGGGCGGCAACCAGTCCGCCGACGTCCGGCGCGTAGTGTACTTCCGCCTAAAGAGCGACGCGCATGTTGTTCGTTGGCGCGAGTACGTCCGCAACCTGTTGCTGGAGTTTGCGTCTTTGCAGAACATTCCTGCATCTTAGGCTGCGTGGTCGATGCCCGCGCTCCGGATGGAACGTGATAGCGACAAGGCGGCGCCTCGACCAATCGAACTTTCGGTTCCGTTGCCACCGGACCCCCGTGCAGCGCGCTCGCCGAACTCCGGATTGACTTCGCTGTGGTTGGCATCCCCGCACCGAGCCGCCACAAGCTCCCTATCCGCTCGAAAGAGGGTGAAGCGTCGCGCCATGCCGTCAGGGCCAAGCGGAATGGCAAAAAGCGCCTGTTGTTCTTCATCGGTCAGCAGCCGTCGCTGTGTCATCCCTGTCCCCTGCCAAAATGGCCGGGAGCCGATCCAGCATGCCGTTCGGAAACGAACGTCGAACGAGCAATGCCCGCGCGCCCACGTCTCGGCCCAGTGGAGCATGGGTGAGGCACAGGTCCCGCGCAATGTGGGAAAACCCGCTCTACGGCGCTGACCTCGTTCGAGTCGCCAATAGCTCGTTCGCAAATGTTGGCTCTTAGCGTTGTTTAGCGAACAAGCGACGCTACCCCCTCCATCTGCAGAGAAAGATCGCAAGGCGTCGGAAGCTCCTCGTGGGTGAGAGGATCCTCCGCAACAGACTATCAGTCTTTCCGGCATGACTGCAGGACATTGCTACTTGCACAAACCCAAACGTTCGGCCGCCGCGTCAACGATAGCCGGGGTGGGCCGCCGATTGGTGCATGAAGAGTCTGCCCAGCTGGTTCGCGGAGCATTTTGTGCTGAGTGTACCGGGTAGCAGTGAGTACCCCGCATGGGTCGGCAGAAGCGAAGAAAGGGCAGCTTACGACAGAATTCTCCAACCATCCGGCGTCTTGCACCACCTAAGTCTGATGGAGTTGGTCGACGAAGCAGACGCTGGGCTTGTATTGTAGGTGAGCGTATGACAGAGCCACGCTTCATGATGGAACGTATTTGTCACGACAATCGTCCCGTGAGACCCTGTCTGCCCGTTCCGCCAGCTGATCTTGTCTCCTAGCGAGAGGCGGGGTCGCCTCAGAAGCCCGTTGGCAGCATCAATCAACGCCATGAAATCCGCATTGTCCAACGACACTGCGTCGCCGGTGATCGGATAAAACTCGGACAACTGGGCATCCACGGCAATCGGCATCAGCAAAATAAAGCCCACGGCGACCGCTACGATATGTTGAACAATTCGGGGCCAGTCCCGCGATTTCATGACTGTTTGTCCTGTTTAGCCGACGACCAAGCTCAGTTGTGTGCAAGAGGACGTGGGCATTCTCTTGAGAACGCCCTCGCTATGACATCGAACAGAGTCACGTCAAGTCTGCCATTCGAGGTCATCACCAAGACGAAGTCCTTCCGGGAATTTGCCTCTGTTCCTTCACATGTAGCACACCATCCGAAGAACACAAAAGGTGGAAGCGAAGTGGGACGGACGCGAAATTCATGGCGTATGCTCATAGCTACGCACCTTACCACCTTGGGGCCCGTCGCAGGAGTGGCCGAGCCCCCGAACTTTATGCAAGACTAATGGCAGGAGCACTCGTACGGCTATGCAAAATCGGCAACATAGCGTCGCTGCTCCACGCGCAGGGTGCCGAGAGTTAGGCTATGGCGTGACGGAGAACGGAATGCTGCCGCTTGAGACTGTTCCATCGACTGCCGATCGTGCCTGCCAGCGGAGCAAGTAGCGACCTGGAGGCGGTGCCTCGCCCGACGCGAAGAGTACATCAACCGCGCTGTCACCGAGAGGCGTCAGCGATTGAACAACCCGGTCGGACTGCATGATCTCCATGTGCGATGCAATGTGATCCACGGGCCCGTCGAATCGAATTATATATTCTGCGTGCCGCCCATGTATGATGGCATCGGCAGCAGGCACGGTGTCGCGCATATGAAGGCTGCCAGCGACAGCCATCTGGCCCCATATTAGGAGCGCCGCGATCATCACCGCCAAGGTCCGCACTGTGGTCCGTTTACCCAGCATTCGATCTGTGATCATGTTCATCGGGCAGTAGCCTCCTTTGCAAGTCATCGCCGCTTAGGCATCCGCGGAGTGTTTACCAAAATCGATGCATTGCCGGTAGTGCAACCCACCTGTCCATACCGGCACGTGAAACCGCCACTCTCCTTCGCCACCGATCGGATCAGGCTCTGCTCGCCTCAGACAAAACTCATTCTATCAGGAGCGTCTGCGTCACACCGGGCCGAATGATGGCCAGCACCCGGAGCTCCTGGGCAGATCGCGCCAATCAGCACCGTCTACCTCGGTACTGTGTATAATCTGGAAGGCTTGTCGCAGAGGTAGTGGACGCACGGGGTCACAAATTGCCTTCCCGTCCAGCGCGGAGGTACAATCTCCAATCAACGCGAGGTATGCCGTGGTGGTAGTGGCGGCAGCTCCCAAAGGTCTGCCAATATTCCCCCAGGAAGCGATGGAAATCGGTGAAGCGGTAGCGCTTCATGACTTTCATGCCATCGTTGGTTCGGGGATCGGCGTGTGTCAGCTCGCCGCGTAATGACTTGAGCTGCCGCAAGCGGTGGTACCGGCCAGGGCTCATGCTCAGCAGGTCAGCGCAGGCAGCCCGGAAGGTCGCATCGGACACACCTGGTTGACAGATTTGCTTCCGAATAAGGTGAGAGTTTGGCCGCTCACGTTTCTCAATATTGCCGCAATATCTGCGAACGTGAATGGCGGTCGTCGCATGGCCGGTGTAGGTCACCGATAGAAATGTCTCCCGCCGGCTTCATCGATAACGAATGCACACGCTCGGCTTGACCCATACCGATCTGCGTGACTGGCGACCGCCCACGCCGGCGGAGGGAAACGACATGAGCGACACGCCGACCCCGCTGGCGATGTGGGGCCGCCTCACAGACTTGGGTCGCGTCGAGGCCGGCGAGGAACTCGTCGTCAAGAACATCCCGGCTGACGCAGCTCGCTGTTGGAGATAACCTACAGCAATTCTGCACCTTATCTGCAACTCACTGATTTACCTACAGCCTGACATCCAGGGCGCCCCAGGGATCCTCATGCTCTCTTTGTGATCCCACACAGCAAAATCTCGATCCACCCCTGCTGAGCCGCGTGAGCGGGGCGAGTCGTGCCAGCTTTGGCAGTTAGCGGAAGACTATCTGCCGGAGAGCGTGTATTCGGTCCACGGCGTTGTGGCTTATCTCATGACCGTCGAACACTGAGCTTCGATCCGGAGGTGGTAATTTGTGGGTCTGTGGCAAACTAACGGAAGCAGCGCCGAAGGACGATGGTTAGTCTGTTCTGGCTATGCCCCTTTGTGGGGCAGGTGGCAAAGGCGATCGGTGTGAGGCGATACAGGCTCGTGTGCGGATCGACCGGTGGCGCGGCCCAATTTCGCGGAGTTGTAGAGTATGCAAACCATGGACGAAGTTTTCGGCGAATTCGATTACATCGTAATCGGCGCGGGAAGTGCGGGCTGCGTGCTCGCGAATCGCCTTTCTGCTGACGTTCGCAATAAGGTTCTTCTGCTCGAGGCGGGCGGTCAAGACGACTACATCTGGATCCATATCCCCGTTGGTTATCTGTACACGATGGGGAATCCGCGTACCGACTGGTGCTTCAAGACGGAACCTGAGGCGCGTCTCGGAAACAGGCGGATCAACTATCCGCGTGGCAGAGTTCTTGGTGGCTCGTCCTCGCTTAACGGCATGATTTACATGCGCGGTCAGAGCGCCAACTACGACAGTTGGCGCCAGGCTGGAAACGTCGGATGGGGTTGGGAGGACGTCCTCCCGCATTTCATGAAGGTCGAAGATCATTTCGCGGGTGCGAGCGAATTCCACGGCGCCGGTGGTGAACTACGTGTCGAGAAGCAACGCCTGCGCTGGGACCTGCTCGACGCGTTCCGCGACGCCGCCGAGCAGTGTGGAATCGCAAAGATTGATGACTTCAACCGCGGAGACAACACCGGGTCATCCTACTTCCAGGTGACCCAAAGGCATGGCTGGCGATGGAGTGCCGCTGACGCTTTCCTGCGTCCCGTGCTGCACCGCCCGAATCTCCGGCTGCAAACCCTGGCGCTCGTGTATCGCGTGGTTATCGAGGACGGCCGCGCAGTTGGTGTGCAATTCGAGGTCGAGGGAAAGAAGTATGTCGCTCGGGCCCGTGGAGAGGTCGTCCTGTCAGGCGGCACGGTTGGATCGCCAGCAGTCCTCGAGCGGTCCGGTATCGGTAATGGTGATCTCCTGAAGGCCCTCGGGATCGACACGGTCCACCACCTGCCAGGCGTCGGCGAAAACTTCCAGGACCACCTGCAGATCCGCTGCGCGTATAGGGTCGAAGGCGCCGACACGCTCAACACGCGCGTTCATTCAATATGGGGAAAGGCCATGATAGGCCTTGAGTACGCTGTCAGCCAGTCGGGGCCGATGTCCATGGCGCCGAGTCAGCTCGGCATCTTCACGAAGTCGAACTCACGCTTCGCCACATCCAACCTCGAATATCACATCCAACCCCTCAGCCTTGCCGCGTTCGAGGGCGATCTCGACCCGTTCCCGGCCTTCACTGCAAGTGTCACCAACGTCCATCCCGATAGCCGGGGCACCGTGCACATCGTTTCCAAAAACCCGGCCGACGCGCCCGCCATCCACCCGAATTACCTCTCGACGGAGAGTGACCGGATCGTGGCGGTTGAGGCCGTTCGCCTGACGCGTCGGATCATCGAGCAGCCGGCCCTGGCCCACTTCGCCCCAAG
>JASHVB010000648.1 GCA_030039695.1 Acetobacteraceae bacterium | reverse complement strand
CGTGCCGACGGACGGACTGACCGGGCGACCAGACCCGCTTCCAGGAGCGCCTGAGGCTCCGACGCAAACGCCAGGCCGTGCTCGATCTGCGCGATATAGAGCGGCTTGATGCCGAACGGGTCGCGCGTCAGTGTGACCCTGCGCTGCGTGCGTTCGTGGATGGCGATCGAGTACATGCCGCGAAGCTGCTCTGCGTAGCCGGCGCCATCGCGCAGCCACAGATGCAGCGGTGGCTCGCAGTCGCTGTTGGTAGCGAAGCTGACGCCTGGCATGTCCGCGCGCAGTTCGCGGTAATTGTAGATTTCGCCGTTGCAGATCAGTGTCGCAGGACCAGAGAATAATGGCTGGTCGCCGGTGACGAGGTCGATGACGGCGAGCCGGTTGTGCACCAGCGCCACGCGGCCGACGACCGCGTGGCCGGTGCCGTCGGGGCCACGATGATGGAGGCTGTCGATCAGTTTCGACAGCGTGGCTGTATCGGGGGGCGGCGCGCCGCTCGAGAGGATCAGGCCGGCAATGCCGCACATCTATCCGGCAACCTCCAGCAGCAGCTTCTCCAGAGCGGCGGACTGGACGCGAGCGTTCAGGTGGGCGTGAGCGTAAGTGAAGGCAGCTTGGCCCAGGGAGTGCCGCAACGGCGCGTCGTATGCCAGACGGCGCATCGCGTCCGCCAGTGCCTCGGCGTCGCCCGGCGGGACAAGCAGCCCGGTGGCACCGTCGGTGACCGCTTCGGCGATGCCGCCCTGGTTGGAGCCGATCACGGGACAGGCCTGCGCCATCGCTTCGGGAATGACGCTGGGGAGGCCCTCGGCGTCACCGTTGTCGGCAACGATGCTGGGGACCAGCAGCGTGCAGGCCGCAGCCATGCGGGCCGCGATCTCACGCGGCGGCAGCCATCCAGTCAGCTCGACGCCGGTGGTTTCGCGGGCGAGCGCTTCCATCAGCGGACGCAACGGGCCGTCGCCGGCACACACGACGGGCGTGGTGTCGCCAGCCGCGCGCAGACGGCGGACCGCGTCAGCCAGGACAACGATGCCCTTCTTGGCAACAAACCGGCCGACGAACAGGTGGTAGAGCTGTCCGGTGGCCGGTGGCGGCGCGCTGTCGGAGGCGTCCGCGCCGATCGGCAGTACAACGAGCTGCTGGGTTCGCGCGCCACGGCGCGACGCCTGCTCGGCGACCGCAGCGGAGACGCAGACGAAATGGCGTGTCGCTGCGATGACCTCGGGCCAGCGGCGGAACAGCACGCCGCGGCGGAAGTTCTTGGTTTTGCTGACGTCGCCGCCGTGCAGGGTGACCACCATGGGAACGCCAAGCTTCCGCGCCAGTGGCAGCGCGAGCGCACCGCCGCGGGCGAACTGCGCGTGCAGGACATGGGCGTAGGGTGGGAGGTCGAGGTGGGGAACCACGCCGAATTGCCGATAAAGCACGCGGCGAAGCCCGCCGAAGGTGCTGCCGCTGCCCAGTTGCAATACTTGAGCGCCGAGCTCGGTCGCGCGCGCCATCACATGGCGGCCGATCCACAGCGGGGTCAGCGTGGTGAAGCCTACATATTGGCGCCGCAGGAACTCAGTCTCCGACGGCACCCCGATGCGGTCGCGGTAGACGAGCAGGGTATGGGGCGAGGATGGCATGTGCAGTTAAGGCGGACGCGATGGGACGCTCACCCTCGGCGATTCGCGCCTCGACCTCTCCCGTGCAGCGGGCGATCTACGCGGATGCGGTCGGTTGCGTGCCGGCCTGGGCCTGGGCCTGGGCGCGGCGGGCCTGCCACAATGCCACGAAGTCGATCGGCTGCAGCAGCACCGGCGCGAAACCGCCGTCGCGCGTCACGTCGGCCAGCATGTTGCGAGCGAAGGGGAACAGGATGCGCGGGCATTCCACGAGCAACACCGGCTCGATGGCGTTGTCGGGCAGGCCGGTCAGGGTGAAGACACCGGCGTAGGTCAACTCGGCAACGAACACGGTCGGACCATTCGGCTGGGCCTGGCCATTGCCGCCCTGGGCGGCCTCATGGGCCTCCGCGCGGATCATCAGCGATACTTCGAAGACGCTCTGTCCCTCGGTAACGCGGCGCGCCTGCACGTCGAGGTTGATATTGACCTGCGGCTGAGCGCGTAGCTGGGTGAAGATCTGCGGCGCGCCGGGCACCTCGAAGGACAGATCCTTCACGTACTGAATGTTGACCACCAGCGGCGGCTGCGGCGCTGTGCCGCCCGGCTGCGGGGCAGCGGTCGTCTCGGACATGCATTTATCTCCGTCTCGGGAGCGTGGGTCGCCGGATGGCGCGCCGGGTAGCACGTATGCTGCCGGCACGCCAGAACGCATGCAGGCTGACGGGCATGGGAGGTTGTCGGGGGGCAGACCCCATGCTAGAGGCCCGCCGCTCTTTCATCAAACCCGCGCCACCGCGCGGCCCCAACAGCAGGGACTGACCCCGCGTGGCCTCAGACGGCACGATCATCGCATCTGGCGGCGGGCTGGCCGATCGCTATGCCGCCGCCCTCTATTCCCTCGCCGACGACCAGCACACGCTCGATCAGGTCGTGAGCGAAATGGAATCCCTCGGGCAGCTCATAGACCAGAGCGCCGATTTCCGCCGGCTGCTGCAATCGCCGCTGATCGACGTGACGCAGGCGACGCGCGCATCGCTCGCGGTGCTGGAAGCTGAGGGCTTCGGCAAGTTAGTGCGCGACTTCGTTGGCGTGGTCGCGACCAATCGCCGGCTGCGGGATTTGCGGCAGGTGGTGCATGCCTTCGCCGCTCTGGTCGCGGAGCGGCGCGGCATCATCACCGCGCAAGTTGCCTCGGCGCATCCGCTGAACGACGTGCAACGCCAGCAATTGCGTGCCCGTCTGATCGAGGCCGGGTTCGGCAACGTCAATATCCACGAATCGGTGCAGCCCGACTTGCTCGGCGGTCTCGTCGTGCGCGTCGGCGCCCGTCTCTACGACACCTCGTTGAAATCCCGGCTGCAGCGCCTGCAGCACGCCATGAAGGGAGCCGCCTGATATGGAGATCCGCCCAGCCGAGATCTCGGAGATTCTCAAGCAGCAGATCGCCGCGTTCGACACGGAAGCCAACGTCGCCGAGACCGGCCAGGTACTCTCGGTCGGAGACGGCATCGCCCGCGTGTTCGGCCTGCAGAACGTGATGGCCGGCGAGATGGTCGAGTTCCCCGGGGCTGGCATGCGCGGCATGGCGCTGAACCTGGAAACCGACAATGTCGGCGTGGTTATCTTCGGCGACGACCGGCAGATCCGTGAAGGCGACACCGTGCAGCGCACCGGCGCGATCGTCGATGTACCGGTGGGCGACGCATTGCTCGGCCGCGTGGTGGATGCGCTGGGCAATCCGTTGGACGACAAGGGACCGATCAGCGCGGCCGAGCGCCGCCGCGTTGAAGTGAAGGCACCTGGCATCATTCCGCGCAAGTCGGTGCACGAGCCAATGCAGACCGGGTTGAAGGCGATCGACGCGCTGATCCCGATCGGCCGCGGCCAGCGCGAGCTGATCATCGGCGACCGCCAGACTGGCAAAACCGCGGTGATCATCGACACGATCATCAACCAGAAGCCGATCAACGCCGGCACCGACGAGAAGCGCAAGCTGTATTGCATCTACGTCGCCGTCGGGCAGAAGCGGTCCACGGTCGCGCAATTGGTGCAGACGCTGGAGGAGTATGGCGCGCTGCAATACTCGATCGTGGTTGCGGCGACGGCGTCCGATCCGGCGCCGATGCAGTTTCTCGCCCCGTATGCCGGCTGCACTATGGGCGAGTATTTCCGCGACAACGGCCGCCATGCGGTAATCTTCTACGACGACCTGTCGAAGCAGGCCGTCGCCTATCGTCAGATGTCGCTGCTGCTGCGCCGCCCGCCCGGACGTGAGGCGTATCCGGGAGACGTGTTCTATCTGCACTCGCGCCTCTTGGAGCGCGCGGCGAAGATGAACGACCACAACGGCGCCGGTTCGCTGACCGCGCTGCCGGTGATCGAGACGCAGGCGGGCGACGTATCGGCGTACATCCCGACAAACGTTATTTCCATTACCGACGGGCAGATCTTCCTGGAGACGGAACTGTTCTTCCGCGGCATCCGTCCCGCGGTGAACGTCGGCATCTCGGTGTCGCGTGTGGGTTCGGCGGCGCAGGTGCGGGCAATGAAGCAGGTCGCCGGGCGGATCAAGCTGGAGCTCGCGCAGTACCGCGAGATGGTGGCGTTCGCGCAGTTCGCGTCGGACCTGGACGCGACGACACAGCAGTTGCTGGCGCGTGGCGCGCGGCTGACCGAACTGCTCAAGCAGCCGCAGTTCAAGCCGGTGCCGCTGGAAGAGCAGGTCGTTGCGATCTTTGCCGGCGTGCGCGGGTATCTGGACAAGGTCGATGTCGGCCAGATCGGCAAGTTCGAGGCTCAGTTGCTGTCAGATCTGAAGTCGCGCGAGCCGGGCATCCTGGAGGCAATCCGGACGGATCTGGAGATCAAGCCGGATACCGAGAAGAAGCTGGTTGCGTTCATGGACGGCTTCGCGAAGAGCTTCGTGTAGTCGATGTTCGGTGGCGTTGAAGAGGAGGCGGCGCACGTACACCTCGCCCGGCTCGCCGGACAGGTCGGCCCACAGCGCCCGGTGAGGGGCCGTTGTCACGGCCCCTCCGTGCGTGACGTCTCTCACCCTCGACGCTTGGCGTCTCGGGCTCTCCCGCGACCCGGGAGAGGTCTGTGGGGGTACCATGCCTAACCTCAAAGCCCTCCGCACGCGGATCAACAGCGTCAAATCGACGCAGAAGATCACCTCGGCGATGAAGATGGTCGCAGCGTCGAAACTCCGCCGCGCGCAGTCACAGGCGGAAGCGGCGCGCCCGTACGCTGAACGTATGGAGCGCATGCTGCGGGCGCTGGCCGCCTCGGTCGCCGGCTCGCCGACCGCGCCGCCGCTGCTGATCGGTACCGGCAAGGATCAGACCCATCTGCTGATCGCCGTCACCGCCGATCGCGGCCTCGCCGGTGCGTTCAACACCAACATCGGGCGCGCCACCCGCAACCTTGCCCGGCGACTTGAATCCGAGGGCAAGACCGTGAAGATTCTCGCAGTCGGCCGCAAGGGCCGCGACTATCTGCGCCGCGAGCTCGCCAGCCGACTCATCGGCGACATCAACTATGTCGGGAAACGCCGCGTCGAGTTCTCCGACGCTGACGAAATCGCCACGCGCGTCACCAGCCTGCTGAACGCCGGCGAGATCGACACCGCGACGATCATCTATAACTGCTTCCACTCAGTCATCTCGCAGGTGGTGACGGAGCAACACGTCATCCCGGTGCCGCTGCCGGAGGGCGAGGCGATCGACCTCGGCGGGGCAGTATTCGATTTCGAGCCGGACGAGGAGACAATCCTCGCGCGTCTGCTGCCGCAGGCGCTGGCGATCCAGCTTTATCGGGCGCTGCTGGAAAGCGCCGCGGGCTTCCAGGCGGCGCAGATGACCGCGATGGACAATGCGACACGCAACGCCGGAGACATGATCAAGCGCCTCACGCTGAACTACAACCGGGCGCGGCAGGCGAACATCACCAAGGAACTCATCGAGATCATCTCGGGCGCGGAAGCCGTCTGAGAGCATACGAGGAACGGGGCTATGGCAAGCAATATTGTCGGACGCGTGACCCAGGTCATGGGCGCCGTGGTGGATGTCCAGTTCGACGGCGAACTGCCGTTCATCCAGAACGCGCTGCACACCAAGATCGCTGATCGCATGCTGGTGTTGGAAGTGGCACAGGAACTCGGTGAGCGCACTGTGCGCACCATTGCCATGGACAGCACCGACGGCTTGGTGCGCGGGCAGGAAGTTGTCGATACCGGCGGGCCGATCACTGTGCCGGTCGGGCCGGAGACGCTGGGCCGGATCCTGAACGTGATCGGCGATCCGATCGACGAGCAGGGGCCGGTGAATACGAAGAAGCGCTATCCGATCCATCGCGAAGCGCCGGCGTTTGACGAACAGGCAACCTCCGCCGAAATCCTGGTCACCGGCATCAAGGTGGTGGATCTGCTGGCGCCGTATTTGAAGGGCGGCAAGACCGGCTTGTTCGGCGGTGCCGGCGTGGGCAAGACAGTACTGATTCAGGAGCTGATCAACAACATCGCCAAGGCGCATGGCGGTGTCTCGGTGTTCGCCGGCGTGGGCGAACGGACGCGCGAGGGCAACGACCTCTATCACGAGATGATCGAGGCCGGCGTCATCAAGATGGACGAGCATCACAAAGTCATCGACGGCTCCAAGGTGGCCTTGATGTACGGCCAAATGAACGAGCCGCCGGGTGCCCGCGCGCGCGTCGGCCTTTCCGGCTTGTCGCTCGCCGAGTACTTCCGTGACGAGGAAGGCCAGGACGTGTTGTTCTTCGTGGACAACATCTTCCGTTTCACCCAGGCGGGCGCGGAAGTGTCGGCACTGCTCGGGCGCATCCCCTCTGCGGTGGGGTATCAGCCGACGCTGGCCACCGACATGGGCGCGCTCCAGGAGCGGATCACGTCCACGAAGAAAGGCTCGATCACCTCAGTGCAGGCGATCTACGTACCGGCCGACGACCTGACCGACCCGGCGCCGGCGACATCCTTCGCACACCTCGATGCAACGACCGTGCTGTCGCGGCAGATCGCGGAGTTGGGCATCTATCCGGCGGTGGATCCGCTGGACTCCACGTCGCGTTCCTTGGATCCGCGCATCGTCGGTGAAGAACACTATCAGGTGGCGCGCGAGACGCAGCGCATTCTGCAGACTTACAAGTCGCTGCAGGATATCATTGCCATTCTGGGAATGGACGAGCTTTCCGAAGAAGACAAGCTGGTGGTGGCACGCGCGCGCAAGATCCAGCGCTTCTTGTCGCAGCCGTTCCACGTGGCTGAGGTTTTCACCGGCTTCCCCGGTGTGTTCGTGCCGGTTGCCGATACGGTTCGCAGCTTCAAGGCGATCTGCGCGGGCGAGTACGATCACCTGCCGGAGGCTGCGTTCTACATGGTCGGCACCATCGAGGATGCAGTGAAGAAAGCCGACAGCCTCAAGGCGACGGCGTGATGTTCCGCGTCATGGTCGGCCTTGTGCCGGCTATGACGCCAGGGGAAGCCCAATGCCAGTAAACCTTGAAATCGTCAGTCCGGAGAAGCTGCTGTTGTCGCGGCCGGTGGACATGGTGGTGATCCCGGCGTCGGAAGGCGACATGGGCGTGCTGGAAGGCCA
>JASHVB010000647.1 GCA_030039695.1 Acetobacteraceae bacterium | reverse complement strand
ATCGTACCCGACGCGCCCAGTACACCTAATGCAAACGATCGTGGATAGCCGCGCTCGATCATCGCCGGCAGCAGGATGGTGCCCATCGCCAGCGCGGTTGCCACCGACGATCCGGAAATCGCTGCGAAAAGTGCGCACGACACCACCGCGACCAAGCCCAGCGAGCCTTTCACCCCACCGAGCCATGCCGCCGACAGATCGACCAGCGCTTGCGCCACGCCGCCACGGCGCATGAATGCCGCGGCCATGACGAACAACGGCAACGACATCAGCGTGGTGGAATTGAGCTGGTCGATCATGTTCTGTGCCAGGCCGATGATCGGCTGGCCCGACACGAAGTACAGCACGGCCGCGCAGGCGCCGAGCACCAGGAATATCGGCATGCCGGCGGCGAGCAGGCCGAAGAACAGTACTAAGAATTCGATGGTTGCCATGGGACGCGATGGCTATTCGTGAATAGTCAGAGCGAGCCCTGACCCAGTCTCATGCGCGATCGCCACCGTGTGACCGACGGTCATCGTGTTTGGATCAAAGAAACAAACGTAGCGCACCAGACGAATGACATAACGGATGAACATCAGCGCGCCACCGGGGGGCAGCGCGGTATAGTAGATCCACATGGGAAATTGCAGGTCGGTAGAGCTGCGCTGGTCCAGCAGAAGTGCCCCGTTCACCACGTCCCAGCCGTACCACATCATGCCAAAAGTGAAGGCCAGCGCGACGAGGCAATTGAACACCTCCACCCAGCGCTGTACTTGCGGTGGCAGTATCCGCAGTACCAGGTCAGGGCGCACGTGCCCGTTGGTGCCCACCAATTGGCTGGAGATGATCATCACCGCCCACACGGCGACATAGACGATGACTTCCTCGGCCCAGGTGATCGCACCCGCCGGGTCGATGTAGCGGCCGAACACCTGCACCGCCGCGATCACCAGCGCAAACGCACCAAGCGCACCCACCAGGGTGCGCTCGATCCAGTCCCAGGCAGCGAAAAAGCGCGTGACGCCGCCGCCGCGCGCCGCGGCTGCGTCAGGCGCCGACATCCGCCATCACCAGCTTGACCAGCTCCGGCGAAATATGCGCGTCGGCGACGGCCTTGCCCTGTTGCGGCAGCATCTTGGCGTGCACCGCGTCGAGTTCAGCCTGCGGCACGTCGACAAATACGACGCCATGCTTGGTCAGCTCCTCGCGGCCACGCTGCTGCGACTTGGCGGTGTGTACGCGCCAGGTCGGCAGGTTGTCACTCCACAGGCCGAGCACAGTCTCCTGCATCTTCGGGCCGATCTTCGTCCAGAACTGCTGGTTGACCAGCGGCACGTAAAGCCCCATGCCCTGATTGTCCTGCAGTGAGTGCTTCATGCCGGAATCGTAAAGCTTGGAGCTGTTGGTGCTTTCATTCGTGCTGATCAGGCCATCGAACGTGCCCTGCGACATCGCCAGCGGCACGTCGGGCCACGCCGTGACGTTCGGAATGCCACCGAAATAGCGGATGCGCCAGGAATTCAGCACGCCGCCAGGGCTGCGCAGCTTCAGGTCCTTCAGGCCCGCGAGCGAATTGAGCGGCCTGCGGGTGGCAAACCAGTTGTTGAAGCCAAGGTCGAACCATCCGCCCAGGACTTCGACATGCAGCTTCTTGGCGATCTCGGCATTGACGAACTTGCCGGCGCTGCCGTCGGTGGTCTTGTGCACGACGTCGATCGGGCGGCCGTAGAAAGCCGGCAACTGCGAGAAGTCGGCGTCGGGAACGAAACCGGTTATGGTCCAGGTACCGGGACAAGCCATTTCAACCTGGCCCTGCACCAGTGCCTTGACGACTTGTAAATCGGGGTACAGTGCGCCGCTTTCGAACAGCTTGGTCCGAATGGCGCCGTGTGACGCAGCCTCGATCTTGCTAAGGAAGTCGCGGAACGCGGCGTTGCGCGGATGCGACGGCGCAGTGTCGAGCGAGCACCGCAGCTCGATCGGCGCGGCAGCCTCGGCACGGTGGATGAAGGGGACTGCCAGGGAGGCGACAGCTGTGGCGCCGAGAGCGCGGCGGGTGATGGCGTAGGACATGGGTAACCTCGGACGTTGCCGGTTTGTGGCACGTCCGTTTACCGGTCGATACCGATGCGTCAAGCGGATGACCGTCGCGGAACGTCAGTCTGGTGCGCATAACCGGGTTGCGTCAGCGGTAAATTGATCTATGTCAATTGAAATTGCCGAATCAGGAACGATCTTCGTGGTGGTGGTCGTACTGGCAGGTAGCGGCCAGATCTGGATCGAGTTTGGATCGATATCGAACCGGCACATGTCTCCCGGTGATACCTTTCCCTGCTCGTCGAAGATCCGTACGCGGGCATTGCCAATCAACACCGTGAGCTGTCGCCCAATGCCCAGCGACACGGCATCCTCGACGATGCCGCGATACGGCCCGATGGGTCCGATCCAAGCGCGGGCCGGGGCAAAACTCCAGCCGACGTGCGCGCCTGGCTGCAGTGCGGGCCCCGCGACGGTCAGCGCCGTGTCGCCACCGATGGCGATGTGGCACGCATCCACTGCCACGCCACACGCGGCATTCTCGGCGCCTAGCAGACGCGCCACAGTTTCGCTGGCGGGACGGTGAAAGATGTGCGGGGTTGGTGCGCTTTGCAGCGCCTTGCCGTCCGCCAGCACCAGAATCTCGTCCGCCAGCAGCGCGGCTTCCGCCGGATCGTGCGTCACCAGGATCGTCGTCGCGGAAATCTCCCGTTGCAGCATGGCGAATTCCTGACGCAGCCGCGCCCGGAGCGGCGCGTCCAGCGCGGAAAACGGCTCATCCAGCAGCAACAGCCGCGCCGGCCGGACGAAAGCGCGCGCCAATGCGACACGCTGCTGTTGGCCTAGCGATAGAGCAGCCGGGCGGCGGTGTTCCAGCCCGCGCAGACCGAGGTGCTCTATCCAGTGCGTCGCCATGTGTGCGTCGGCACCTACCGGAAATTGTAGGTGCTGTTGCACGGTCAAATGCGGGAACAGGCCGTAGTTCTGCGGCACGTACGCGATCGTCCGTGCGGCTGGTTCGAGCCCCGCGATCTCGCGTCCATCGACTGCGATGCGGCTGGTGTCAGCGGGTTCGATCCCCGCGAGCAACCGAAGCATCAACGACTTGCCTGACCCGGAAGGACCCAGAATGGCGAGGCGGCGTGCCCGCGGTGACCATGCAACGTCGAGCTGGAAATCGCCGAGGCGCTTTTGCATGCGCAGGTGCAGCGAAACCGGCTTGCCCGCCGCGCGCTGCGGCCGGCTGGCGGCGGGCGCCACAGCCAGCAGCGCCGGCGTTATGTTTGTTTGGTCATTACGAGGGCGGATGTTGCTCAGCGCCATGATCGCGAACGCCAATACCAGTGTGGGCAGCAACACCGGCATCATGGCAGGTAGTCCCTGCGAACCGAAGGCGACATAAGTGTAAACCGGCAGCGAATACGGATGGTAGGCGACCATCACGGTTGCACCGAACTCGCCGAATGCGCGCAACCAAGTCAGTAGCAGGCCGGCCGAGATCGCCGGCCACGCCACTGGCAGGCTGACATGCCAGAAAACGTCGAGGCGGCCGTGGCCGAGCGTTGCGGCAACATCCTCCAACACCGGGTCCATGGCAGCGAAGCCGGAACGTGCCGCGATCACGAGGAACGGTGCGGCGACAAATGTTGCAGCCAGTACGATGCCGGCAAACGAGTCGGTGAGCGCGCCATGAAACAGACGGCCGAGTGGGGTGGGATAGCCGACCAGAAACAACAGCAGCACGCCGCTGGTCAGCGGAGGCAGGGCCAGCGGAAGCTGCACCAGAAATCCCAGGCACGCCATCGCGCGACCCGGTTTGCGCGCCAAGACATAGCCCAGCGGAATTCCGCCAATGGCGATGATGAGCGTCGCGACGCTGGCGGCGGCGATGGAAATTAATGAAGCACGAGTCAGCGATGCGGTATCGACCGTACTCCAGTCGGCGAGGTACAGCTGCTGCACGCCCACGATCAACGGCGCAATCAGGTAGATCGCAAGAAGCCCGGCGAGCCACGGCAGCGGCGTGGCGATACGGCGTGTTATACCAAGCATCGTGATGTCTGACGGATCGATGCCGCGATCGTTGTCATGCCGGCGACGCCCGGCCTGCGCGACTTTGGTGTAACCGACGGCAAGGTCGTGGATGGTGAGCTCTCGCCTGCTGTGGCGGCGAACGGCACTCGAAACTTGCCTTTGATCTGATTCGCAACCAGCTCCGATCCGCAGGCATAACCCTGGAACGTGCCGTCCGGTGCCCCGTCAAAGGCCGGGCCGCTGCCATGCTCCATCAGATTCACCAGCGAGCCGGCCTACAGAGCGCTGACGGTGCCCGCGGCAGACGCAGCTTGCGTCGGCAGCAACAGCGAAAATATGATCAGTCCTGAAAGCGCGGCCACGCGCACTCGCGCGGTCGTGGCAGTCCTGATCCGCACCCCGTGCCTCCTGTCTTTCGAAAGAGATCGCTATATTGATTCAGACATGGCGGCCTGTAAAGTGGACTCGCGCGGCGCCGCTATACCGCCCGCGGCGTCAGTTACCGCTTGCCTCGATCATTCCTGCTTTGATCGCGTCCAGGAACAGGCGCCAGTCGCGATCCACCTGGTCTGCATAGGACACGGCAAATTCGCCGATTGCCGTATCGAACGCGGTACCCGAACCCATGTAGCCCGCAATCCGTGCAGCATCGCCAGAGCGTGCGTGCGCGCGTGCCAGCGTCGTTCCGCACAGCACCGCATGATGCGCCAGTGCTTGGTCGGATAGGTCCGTGCCGATCATTGCCATGCGCCCGTCTTTCAACTGGCGAACATAACAGGGTTGATCGTCGCCACGGTCCTCGGTCCAGCCTAGGAAGATGTCGCCTTCTGTCTGCATCAAGCGCTGACCAGCAACCACGCGCCGGCCGTGATTGGCATAGAGGCTTGGCCCCGCAAACGGCGCCAGCACCGAGGGCCGCGCCTCCTTCACCTGCAACAGCAGAGTGGCATCGTCAGGCGTCACCAGCAGCGCAATGGCACAGAAGGTTCCAACCGAGCCGACCCCGATAACCTTGAACGCGAGGTCGGCAAGCTTATAGCGGTCCACCAAAATGCGCCGCTCTTCCGGCAGGCTTATCTTGTAGGATTCATACGCCGTCCGCGCCGCTTGCTCGTGCGTGTCGTCGTCCTGGCCGGTCAGCGGATAGATCAGGGGCAGCCGAGGCCGAATGCGCCATGATGCCTTGTGGCGCTCGATCAGCTTTGGATAACCCTTATGCGAAGCCATGGTCACGTCATGCAGGCGTTTTAACTCGCGCTCGCGAAGGCGCGTATCTTCGATGGAACTGAGCACCTGCAGCACGTCAGTCCGCGACCGCCATGCATCGAGCGGCTCCATTCGGCTCAGCGCCGCCATGTGCGTGCGGTAGGAGTACGCGACGCTGCGGGCGAGGTGGCGGCTTATCCGCTCCGGCAAGCCGCGGGCATTGGCCGAGGTCACGAAACTAACAGCGAGGCGCTTGAGGTCCCATTCGAACGGCGCCGGCAGTGTCTCGTCGAAGTCATTTATGTCGAAGACGGGCGTTCCTTCTGGCGATGCGAACGTACCAAAATTCGCCAAGTGGCAGTCGCCGCAGGACTGCACGCGCAGCCCAAGATTCGGCGTCTGTGCCAGATCGGCGGCCATGATCGCGGCGCTACCACGCAGAAATGCGAACGGCGAAGCGCGCATCCGGCCGTAGCGCAGTGGCACGAGATGCGACAGCAGATGCCGGTTGCTCTCGATCAGCAATTGCACCGGATCGCGCCGGTTGACGGCAGGTTTCCAGGTGGCGTGCAGGCTGCGCGGTACGACCTTCCGCAAAGCCTGCCCGGCCTGTCGGCGTTCCGCGATCGATCGCACGGCGTCGGGCGGGACATGCTCCAGCGGCATGGCGTGCTGTGCTGTGCTGTTTGTGGAGACGACGGCTTGGTCAGAGCCGAACGGAATCGATTATGCCGGACAACGGCTTAGCCGAACTCTTACGCCGTTGCTGCAGTCAATTTTGTTACAAAACCGCGTCATATCTGTGACAACAGGACTGACAATGCGCTATCCGCCCGCATGCTGGACGCTCATCGTATCCCAGGTTGACGCCGGCGGCGGCGATCCGTCGGCCGGATTCCAGCGACCGGATTTCTTGAGCGCCTCGGCGACGTCCTTCGGCATGTAGTTCTCGTCGTGCTTGGCAAGGACTTCGGACGCGCGGAACACGCCGCCCGACTGCATCGTGCCCAGCACAACGACCCCCTGTCCCTCGCGGAACAGCGACGGCACAATGCCCTCGTAGCTGACCTTTACGGCGGCCTTGCCGTCCGTGACGCTGAATGTCGTGATCGGGTCGCCATCCAGGACCTCGTGGCGCACGCTCCCTTGCTCCACCAGACCGCCGAGCCGGAGGCTGCGGCCGCTCTCCGGCTGCTGCGCGAGCTGCGACGGCGACACGAAGAACACCAGGTTACTGCTCAACGCCGACAGACTGATCGCGGCGGCGGAACCAACCCCCACCCCGCAGGCCACCAGCAGCCAGAGGCGGCGCCGCTTGCGTGTCATGACGGGGTGCCTCGTCGATGCGTACGCGGACCCACTGCGGCGAGGCGGCGGCGGGCGCGGCTGGCCCGCAGCACGGCGGACAGCGCGAAGCCCACTGGAATGACGACGCCGAGCGTGTAAGACGCGGCGATGTAGGGGAGGTAGCTCATGCGGCAGGCTCGCTCACGGCATCGGCCGTGGCGCGCGCCATCAGCAGCGCGCGAATGCGCCGCTCCATGATCGCGGCGCGGGTGCGAACCAAGACGATCGCGGCGAACACCAGCGAATAGCCGAGGGCGGCAAACAACAGCGGCCAGAGCATGCCGATGTACAGGTGCGGCGCGCCGGTCAGCGTGATGGTGTCGGGCTGGTGCAACGTGTTCCACCAATCAACGCTGAATTTGATGATCGGCAGGTCGACAGCGCCGACCAGCGCAAGGATCGCGCCCGCACGGTAGCCGCGCACCGGGTCGTCGAAGGCGCGCACCAGTGCAATGTGGCCGAGGTAGAGGAAGAACAACACGAGGACTGAGGTCAGGCGTGCGTCCCACACCCACCACGCACCCCACATTGGCTTGCCCCATAGGCTGCCAGTGGCGAGGCACATCGCGGTGAAGCCGGCGCCGACCGGACTGATCTCGGAGGCCACGAGATCGGCCAGTGGATGGCGCCAGACCAGCGAAATCGCGGAGCATATCGCCAGCCCCATGTAGCCGGCGGACGCGAGCCAGGCGGCCGGGACATGAATGTACATAATGCGGACGGCATCGCCCTGTTGCCAATCGGCCGGGGCAAAGAACAGGCCCCAGACCAGGCCGATTGCAGTGAGCACAACGCCGGCAACCGATATCCACGGCACGACCGCGCCCGACAGGCGGAGGAACTGCCCCGGGTTGGCGAAGCGGTGTAGTGATCGCCCCGGTACGGCGGGCGGAGCTATGACCGAAGGAGCGTCCACACGAGCAACCTATCGTATGCCGCCCGCGGTTTGAAGGCAGACGACGTTGCCGTAGTCTGGGGGCGACCGGCGTTCCGGGGAATG
>JASHVB010000646.1 GCA_030039695.1 Acetobacteraceae bacterium | reverse complement strand
CCAGTGCCGCCCCCTTCACCGCATGATCGAAAAACCGCAGCCGGTATGCGCGCCAATCCCCGGCCCAGGAATCGAGCGGCGCATTCGTCCCGAATTCCACATCACCGAAGCAATGGTTACTGCGGTCGCCATGCGTCCACGGCCCGAGGATCAGCCGCTGCGGCCCGCGGGCTGCGCGCTTCAGTCCGTTGTAATTGCTGGTGGCGGTCAATGGATACGGATCCCACCACGAGGACATATGAACGCAGGCGGCCTGCGAGTACCGATCGTACCAGCCCTCGGTCCAGATGCCGAGCTGGCGCCAGAATCCATCATCCGCGCCGTGTGTCCATTGATCAAACAAATAGGTTTCGTAGTCGGGATGGTGGCGCAACGGGGAGTGGCCGGGTTTCCATGGCATGCGGGAGAACCATTCGCTTATCTCCTCGGCCGCTAGTGCCTTGCGCAGAACCGGATCGGCCTGTGCTTCCGGCGAGACCAGCGCATTCTTGAATGCCCAGGTCGCCTGCTTCAGTTCGAAGGCGCCGGACTGGCGGATGCCGGATTTCCAGGAATTGGCAAAGCCGCCGCAATCCAGCACCTGAGCCAGCAGCCCGGGCGGATCGAGGCAGCCCAGTGCCGCCTGGGTGTGCGCCGCATAGGACAGGCCCATGGTGCAGATGCGCCCGTCGCACCACAACTGGTCGCGGAGCCAGGTGCAGCTGTCGTAACCGTCCTCGCCATCCGACAGGTATTTAACGAAACGGCCGTCGGACCCGTAGCGTCCGCGCGTGTCCTGATAGACCACCGCATAGCCATGCGCGGTAAAATACGCGGCGAGTTCCGCGCGCGTTGCCGGCGTGCGATTGGCGGCGGTGATTTCAGAGCGGCTGGTCTCGTGCCGTCCGTAAGGTGTGCGCTCCATGATCACCGGAAATGGGCCGGCGCCATCCGGCAAGTGGACGTCGGTGGCAAGACGGATACCGTCGCGCATCGCAACCATGTGGGTGGAGATAGACATGCAGGATGGTCCTCCGGTGGACAAACAGCAGTTCGATGCGGTACCAGCGTGACGGGCTCGACGCAGGGGTCAAGTGGGTGCCGGTTGGCGGCGTGGCGCCGCAGCCGCTATGCAGCAAGGCATGGACCGAACAGGGACGTCGCTCTCATAGGCGGTCGGAATGTGGTCGTGCAAGACCGGATGCAGGAAGGCTACCGTTATGAATGCATTGCACCGCACGGCCGTCAGTTCGACCCCGCGTTCCGGCCCGACTTTACCCCCGAGGAGATGCTGACGCTTTGCGTGTTCTGCGGCAATTACACAATGGTGTTCACCCAGTGTCCCGAAGAACACGTCCTCTGCCGTCCGTTCCGGCACGTGGCTTAAGGACCCCCACGTTCTGGACGGTCTCTGGGTGAATCCAGCACCGGTTCCGTGGCGTCACCCCGATTTTCCGGTCTCATCGTCTTCGGCGGCGCAACACCCACAGTTAGAAATCAGGTGTGATCAACACTTAAGCGATCGACCTGCTTCACCTCGCCCAGACCAAATTTGGCGCACTGGCTACGCGTTGTTCAAGTTTGGTTAGGCGTCGCGATACCAGTCCTGGATCGCGTAGGTGTTTGTATCCCAGCCACTCAACGGAGCGTGGAGACTGTTCGCCACGGCACTCACGCCCGGGCGCGTCACCACCGGGATCACCACCACGTCCTTGATCAGCATGTCATTCAGGGCCATGAACATTGCTGCTCGCTTGACCGGATCGATTTCGAGCTCGCTTTGGGCGAACAACCTGTCGTATTCCGGGCTTTGCCAGCGGACAACGTTCCGGCCTTGGTACTTGTTTGCCTTGCTTGCAATCTCGCTCGATAGGAACTGCCGCATGAACACGGAGGGATCCGGTTGCTGCATCGTGGTCGTGTACATCTGCAAGTCGGTCGAGAAGTGCCTTAAGGTGTCTGGATTCGACACATCCGAGGAGAAGTACACCGACGCGACGGTGGACTTGATCTCGATCGAGATGCCGGCCTTCTGGCAGGCCTGCTTGACGAGCTCCTGGGTCTTTTGGCGCGGCGCATTGATCGAGGTCTGGTAGACCGCGTGTAATTTCACGCCGTCTTTCTCACGAATGCCATCGGCACCCAGCTTCCAGCCGCCCTCGTCCAGCAGCTTATTCGCCTCCTCGACGTTGAATTCATAGTGCGTATCCTGCGACACAAACCTGTCGGGTGCATTGATGAAGTTCGCCGTGTCGAAACCGGTGCGACCGTAGATGAACTTGTGCACCGATAGGCGATCCACCAGCAAATTCAAGGCATTCCTTACCGCGGGATCGGTCAGGAATGGGTGCCTGCTCCTGATACTGGACGATTCGCCGTCAATTGTGTTCCAGGGATCGGTGTTGTTGAGCTGGATATGCTCGATGCCGCCCGCCGGGGTGATCACAACGTGACCTTCGCCACCTGCCTCAAGCCGATTCAGGATCTCGTCCTCCACCTGCATGTTCCAGCCGAAGTCGTACTCGCCAGTCTGCAACACGGCACGCGCGGCGGAGACAGCCTCGCCGCCACCCTTCATGTCGATAGCGTCGAAGTACGGGCGGTTCGAGATGTGGTAGTTCGGGTTGAGTTTGCCTTGCACCAGGTCTCCTGGCGTAAAACTCGCGAATATGTAGGGGCCGGTACCGACCGGTGCCAGGTTCGCTGGTGCATCGCGAGACTTGGCACCCTTGTAGGCCTCGAAAATGTGTTTGGGAATGATCATGCCCTGCGTGCCCACAAAGGCATCGGCCCAGAAGGGCATCGGCCGTGCGAACTCCACACGGATTTTGTGGTCATCGAGTTTGACGACCTTGATATCCTGGTAGCTGCCGATCGTCGTTGCGGCGGTCGCCGGGTCGGCGGCGTATTGCCAGTTGAAAATGCAGTCGTCGGCATTGAACGGGCTGCCGTCGTGCCAGCTCACCCCCTGCTTCAGCCTCCAGGTGACCGACCGGCCGTCCTTGCCCAGACCACCATTGTCGAGCGTGGGGATTTCGGCAGCAAGCACCGGCACGAGGTCGCCATCTGCATTCCAGCCGGCCAGCGGCTCATAAAACAGGCGCGAGGCGTCCTGGTCCTTGGTGCCGACGGCAAAGTGGGGGTTTAGCAGCGTCGGCGCCTCCCACCACAGCACTTTCAATATACCGCCGCCACCGCGCTTGGTCGGCTTGTATACCGGCTGTTCCGCCGCCACGGCTACGCCGGAACATGCCAGCATCTGGGTTGCCATCGGTGCGGTCAGTCCCAAAGCGATCATCGTCCGGGTAAACGCACGACGCGACAGTTTCCCGCGGCGCACGCCTTCGATCAGACCACGCAGATCTTGCTCGTTCATTTGTGCTTGCCTTCGCTCCCAGAGCTTCCGGCGCAGAATGACCGGCTGTTACCGTGCCATCCGCCGCCGGCCGGACGTTAGGCGCCATTGCGGCAAGGGACAACGATGACATTTGGTGTCTTGTCGCCGAAAAGTCGCAGAAGAGCGCGCGTTCGTCGATCTGCTGCCATTCACTGTGAGACGATGTGACGCGCAGGAAGCTAAATATTGCCGTAATATCTTGAGAGTCTTTATGGCAGTCAAAGGGCCTCGCGACGCCAAGCCGCTATCGAGCCAGCGCGAACGTGCGTTTCCCCTCCCTCGTCCCGGTCATGACCGGCCTTGCGCCGGTCGCGGCGGGCGGATTCACAACCCGATCCAGTCCCTGACGCGACCATAGATCATGCGCGCGCTGATGGCCGAGCGCCACAGAGCATGGAACGGGATTTCCCGCATGGTGGTAACTGGCATGTCGATCTCGGCACTACGCCCGCCGATCACCCGTCGTGCAATTTGCGGCCCCATCGCCGTGCTCATCGCCACGCCGCGACCGTTAAAGCCCAGGCACACGAGCACCCCATCGTCCGGTTCATGCACATGCGGATAGTGATCGGGCGTGATGGCAAGCTGGCCGCTCCACGCATGCGTCCATTTCACGTCGCGCAGCATTGGCCAAAGACGAATGGCATAGTCGATCAGATAACGGAGTTCGCCCGGTGCGCTGACCTCCCGTTGCACACTGCGACCGCCCATCAGCACGCGGTTGTCGCGGTCCACTCGATAATAAACGGTGATGCGGCCCATTTCGTAGAGCACGAAGCGTGCCGGCATGATGCTGCGTGCCAACGGCTCCGGCAGAGGCTCGGAGGCGACGATCGCGCTGTAGACGGGCACAATAGTGCGCCGCAATCCGGACCACAGATCGTCGGTATAGCCGTTCGTCGCCAGAACCAGCTTCTCCGCACGCACCGTACCGGTCAGCGTCTGCACCTGCCAGTACCCGCCGCTGCGTTGCACACGCAGCGCCGACGTACTGCCATGCACTGCGGCGCCTGCCTGCATCGCGGCCTGCGCCAAGCTGCGCGCGTAGCCGAGCGGGTTCACCTGTCCACCGCGACGGTCCAGCAGCGCGCATTCATAACGCGCGGCGCCGGTCGTCCGCTCAATCTCATCACGCTCCAACACAGTCACCGGCGCGCCGAGCCGTATCCACTGCGCCTCGGTAACGCGGATGTCTGCAGCATCACGCAGATGTGCAGTCGCGCGCAACGTCCCAGACTGCAGCGCCTGGCACTCCATCTGATGGCGCAGGATCAGTTGGAACACGAGGTTTGGGGCGCTACCCGACAGCGCAACCATGCGTCCACCGAGATCGCTCCCAAAGTCCCGGATGACCTGATCCGGATCGTGCTTCAACCCCGGATTGACCTGCCCACCGTTCCGACCGGATGCACCCCAACCCGGCTGATGCGCTTCGAGCACCACGACATCCACGCCTCGCTCCGCCAGATGCAGTGCCGCGGACAAGCCTGTGAATCCACCGCCAATCACAGCGACGGAAACGCTCCGATCACCGTCCAGCGGCGGCGTCTCGGGTGGCGGACGCGCGGTCTCGGCATACAAACTCGGTGGCAACGGCAGTGTGCACATGTCGCGAGGTCAGATTGCGCCGTGATCGGGACCGGCCGCCACTTGTTGAAGAATAATCTCCGGCATTGCCGGATCATCGGCGATAAGGCCCAGGTCGATCAATGCGACCCCGGCAACACCACGGCGCGCCTGCTCCGTGCGCAGAAGCTGCCCCAGGTCGTCGCGCACGTGGCCGCCTTCCCCGGAGAAGAAGCCGAGCACCGCTACGGGTTCGGCACGCCATTCCGCCAACGCGTCAGCAACCAAAGGCGGTTCCTCAAGGAACGCCGCGCGAACGCGGGCGAACCGTCGCGTGCCGGCTAGCCATTCAGCATGGCGATGCAACGCCATGCGTCGCCCTGGTGAACACGCCGAACCATGACCAACGAGCAATACGGACAATCCCGCCGACGATCCACACGCTCGCTCGACCCGGGCCGCGGCGAGGACAGCCATGTCCGGATGCACGCCCACCGGCGGATGAAAGCACAAGGCTCGGTCGCCGCCCCGCAGCGCTGCCGGGACGCCTTCGCGGACAAACCAGCCATTTTCCATAAAGAACGGCACGACATGCACCAGGCATGAGGAAACGGACGCGAGAGCATCGGCGGCGGATGGCCTGCCATTCAGCCAGCCGGTTGCCACATCGGCGAAACAGCCCCTGCGGCGCAACGTGTCGGCGTGCGCCTCCAGGATTCGGGCGGCGTCCGCAAAGCGCGGCGCGCCGTGGCCGATCAGGAGTAGCGCATCTCTGCGCCATTCACTCTGCACCGATGCCGCCTCCTGTGCCCGAGGATCTATATGACAATTCTATGCACGCGTGATCAGCCGAACATGGCTTTTATACCGGGAGCGACCTCATATCCGCGGGATCACCGCGCTGGAGGACGCCGTGCGCGACGTTCGCCGTAGCTCTTTTGGATTCCCCGCTCCGGACGAACCTGAGCCTCCATTTGTCATGGAAGATATCAGCATCTGCCCACGACCGGGCCAAGTCTTTGCCGAGATTGGCCGCGTGATCGCGTGGTGCCTGGTACTTGGCGTCCTGGCCCATATCCTGGTGGCGATCGTCGGCAACTGACCGAGCCGCTGCGCCGCCTGTCACTTGCCCGATCGGTTGATCCCGGTTAATGCGGGCCGCCTGTGTGGCGGGGGCCGTTGTTTTGTGCCGCATTCGCCGTTGGTACAGAGTGCCCGAGCGGTTAGCGCCTGGCATCGGCCGAGATGCATGTCTGCAAATTTATATGGGTTTTATATGGCTCATTTGCCGAACCCACATGGATTATATACGCCAACCGGCTTAGCTGCTGGCCCTGCCCCGTCGGCGTGCCGGGGTTTCACGCGCACGGTTGCCCGCTGCACCGGCGTCGAAAGGACAAAAACCATGCTCGATGTTGCCTACATCCTCCTCGGCGCCGTCTTTCTTGGCGCATGCGTTCTCTACGTTTTTACCTGCGACCGCCTGTGAGGGCCTACTCATGATCTTCGATTACGCCCTCGGCGGCATCGTGACCGTCGGCTTGCTCGTCTATCTCGTCTTCGCGCTGGTACGCCCCGAGCGATTCTGAGGAGCGCCTTCCATGACGTTCAACGGTTGGCTCCAGATCGCCCTTTTCGGCGTTCTGGTGATCCTGATCACCAAGCCATATGGCGGCTACATCACCCGCGTGATCTCGGGTGAGCGCACGCTGCTGTCACCCGTGCTGCGCCCCATCGAGCGCGGCGTCTACGCGATCTGCGGCGTCAATGAGAACGAAGAGCAGCATTGGGTGACCTACGCGATCGCGATGCTGTCGTTCAGTTTCGTAGGCTTCGTTGTGCTGTACGGACTGCAGCGGCTGCAGAACCATTTGCCCTTCAACCCGGCGGACCAGTCTGCGGTTTCGCCCGACCTGTCGTTCAACACCTCAGTCAGCTTCGTCACCAACACCAACTGGCAGTCCTACACGCCAGAGACGACGATGAGCTATCTGACGCAGATGGCCGGCCTGACGGTGCACAACTTCGTCTCCGCCGCTACCGGCATCGTGCTTGCCATCGCGCTGGTGCGTGGCTTCGCGCGCCGGTCCGCGCAGTCTCTCGGCAATTTCTGGGTTGATCTGACCCGCATCGTTCTCTACGTCCTGATCCCGCTCTCGATCGTCGGTGCGCTGGTGCTGCTCTGGCAGGGCGTACCGCAGAACCTGAATCCCTATACAGATGCGACGACGTTGGAAGGCGCCAAGCAGGTAATCGCACAGGGGCCGGTGGCCTCGCAGGAAGTCATCAAGCTGATGGGCACCAACGGTGGCGGCTTCTTCAACGCCAACTCGGCACATCCCTACGAAAATCCGACCGGTCTTACCAACCTGATCGAAATGCTGCTGATCTTTTCTATCGGCGCGGCACTGACCAACGTGTTCGGCCGCCTCGTGGGTGACCAGCGCCAGGGCTGGGCGATCTTCGCCATCATGGGCATCCTATTCCTGGCTGGTGTAACCGCCTGCTACTGGTCCGAGTCCGGCGGCAATCCAGCCTTCACCCCATTCCATGTCGATCAGACCGCCAGCGCGTTCCAGCCAGGCGGCAATATGGAAGGCAAGGAAGTCCGCTTCGGCATCGCCAACTCGGCATTGTTCACCACCGTCACCACCGATACGTCGTGCGGCGCTGTCAACAATATGCATGACAGTCTGATGCCGATCGCGGGCGCGGTGCCGCTGGTCAACATGATGCTCGGCTGCATCGCCTATGGCGGCGTCGGTTCCGGACTCTACGGCATGCTGTTGTTCGTGATCATCGCGATGTTCGTTGCCGGCCTGATGGTCGGACGCACGCCGGAGTACCTCGGGAAGAAACTTGAATCGAAGGAGGTCAAGATGGCGATGCTCGCCATCCTGATCCTGCCGCTCTCGATTCTGGGCTGGACGGCGCTGTCAGTGGTGTTGCCCGTCGGCACCGCCGCGATGAGCAACGCCGGCCCGCACGGATTCTCAGAGGCGCTCTACGCCTACACGTCGGCCACCGCGAACAACGGCAGCGCCTTCGCCGGCCTCAGCGCCAACGTACCGTTCTGGAACGACACACTCGGCATGGCGATGTTCATGGGCCGTTTCCTGATGATCGTGCCAATGCTCGCCGTCGCAGGCTCGCTGGTGCAGAAGAAAATCGTGCCGAGCTCGGCCGGCACTTTCCCGACCACCAGCCCGCTGTTCGTTGGCCTGGTCGTGGGCGTGATCGTCATCACCGGTGGCCTGATCTACTTCCCGGCGGTCTCGCTAGGCCCGATCGTCGAGCACTACGCGCTGAATGCCGGCACCCTCTATTGATACGAGCCAACCATGGTCATGGAATTTCGTAGTAAGATGCGCGAGTCACAGTCCACCATCCTGGATCCGACTATTCTTGGCCCCGCGGTCTGGGAGTCGGTGGTCAAGCTGGACCCGCGCGTTCTGATCAAGAATCCGGTCATGTTCGTCGTGGAGATCGTCGCCCTGCTGACGACGATCATCTTCATCCGCGAGCTGATCACCGGCGGCAGCCACGTCGGCTTCACCTTCCAGATCATCATCTGGCTGTGGCTGACGGTGCTGTTCGCTAACTTCGCCGAAGCGGTGGCGGAAGGCCGCGGCAAGGCGCAGGCGGCGACGTTGCGCAAGGCACGCACCGAGACGCAGGCCAAGCGCCTGGCAACGATCGACGCCACGACCTATGAGACCGTCGGCGCGCCGGACCTGAAGCAGGGTGACATTGTGCTGGTGGAGGCGGGCGATCTGATCCCGAGCGATGGCGACGTCGTAGAAGGCATCGCCTCGGTCGATGAATCGGCGATCACCGGCGAGTCGGCACCCGTCATCCGCGAATCCGGCGGCGACCGCTCCGCCGTCACTGGCGGCACCCGCGTGCTGTCCGACTGGGTCAAGGTGCGGATCACCGCAGCGCAAGGCTCCACCTTCCTCGATCGCATGATCGCGTTGGTGGAAGGCGCGGAGCGTCAGAAGACGCCGAACGAGATCGCGCTGAATATCCTGCTCGCCGGCCTGACGATCATTTTCGTCTTCGCCGTGGCAACGATACCCAGCTTTGCCCACTACGCTGGCGGCTTCGTGTCGGTGGTGGTGCTGGTCGCGCTGTTTGTGGCGCTGATCCCCACCACGATCGGCGCGCTGCTGTCGGCCATCGGCATCGCCGGCATGGACCGCCTGGTGCGCTTCAACGTGCTGGCGATGTCCGGCCGTGCCGTGGAGGCTGCCGGGGACGTCGACACGCTGCTGCTCGACAAGACTGGTACCATCACACTCGGCAACCGCCAGGCCACCGAATTCTTCCCACTCACCGGTGTTACTGAAAACGAGCTCGCCGACGCGGCGCAGCTCGCCTCGCTGCCGGACGAGACGCCGGAAGGCCGCTCCATCGTCGTGCTGGCGAAGGAGAAGTACAACATCCGCGGCCGCGAAATGGCGCCGATGGGTGCGCACTTCATCCCCTTCTCGGCGCAGACGCGGCTGTCCGGCATCGACGTGGAGGGCGCGTCCATCCGCAAAGGTGCGGTGGATGCCGTGCTGGCCTGGGCGCGCAATTTCCACGCGAACGGCAACGGCAGAACTGGGGCCCTCGTCACCGCCGTCCGTCCGACGATCAGCGATAACGCGGTGCGCGAACTCACCGTGAAGTCTGAAGAAATTGCCAAGGCCGGCGGAACACCGCTCGGCGTGGCGACGGACGGCCGCCTGCTCGGCGTCATCTACCTGAAGGACATCGTCAAGGGCGGGATCCGCGAGCGCTTCAACGAACTGCGCCGTATGGGCATCCGCACCGTGATGATCACCGGCGACAACCCGCTGACCGCCGCGGCCATCGCCGCCGAATCCGGGGTCGACGACTTCCTGGCGCAGGCAACGCCGGAGACCAAGCTCAAGCTGATCCGCGACGAACAGGCGCAGGGCAAGCTGGTGGCGATGTGCGGCGACGGCACCAACGACGCGCCGGCACTGGCGCAGGCCGATGTCGGCGTGGCGATGAATACGGGTACCATGGCGGCACGCGAAGCCGGCAATATGGTCGACCTCGATAGTGACCCCACGAAACTGATCGAGATCGTCGAAATCGGCAAGCAGTTGCTGATGACGCGCGGCGCGCTCACCACGTTCAGCATTGCCAATGATGTGGCGAAGTATTTCGCCATGATCCCGGCGATGTTTGTCGTATTCTACCCGCAGCTCCAGGCGCTGAACGTGATGCGGCTGAATAATCCGCAGAGCGCAATCCTGTCGGCGATCATCTTCAACGCGCTAATCATCGTCGCGCTGATCCCGCTGGCGCTGCGCGGCGTCGCCTACCGCCCGATCGGCGCCCCCGCAATCCTGCGCCGGAATCTGCTGCTTTACGGTCTCGGCGGCATCATTGTGCCGTTCGTCGGCATCAAGCTGATCGACATGATCGTCACTGCCTTTGGCCTCGCGTGAGGACGCCCGACATGAGACACATACGCCCCGCCATCATGATGATCGTTGTAATGACGATCATCACCGGACTGATCTATCCGCTGGGAATGACCGGACTCGCCCAGCTCGTGTTCCCCTACCAGGCGAACGGCAGCCTGATCACCAAAAACGGCAGGGTGATCGGCTCCGCGCTGATCGGACAGAACTTCACGTCAGACAAGTACTTCTGGGGCCGGCCGTCGGCCACCACCGAGCCGGATCCAAAGGACCCGAGCAAGACCATCCCCGTGCCGTACGCGGCAGACAACTCGTCTGGGTCGAATCTCGGGCCAACGTCAAAGGCGCTGGTCGATCGCGTGAAGGCTCAATCCGCTGCGTTGGCGAAAACCAACCCCGGGACGCCGATCCCGGTGGATCTGGTGACCACGTCGGCCAGCGGCCTCGACCCCGACATCACGCCAGCCGGCGCGTTGTTCCAGGTGCCGCGCGTGGCTAAGGCGCGCAACCTGCCGGAAGCACAGGTGCGGCAGCTTGTCGAGGACCACATCACTGGCCGCATGTTTGGGATTATCGGCGAACCGCACGTGAATGTGCTGAAGCTGAACCTGGCGCTTGACGCGCTGAAGTGAAGACGATTTCTCCCGCGCTGCGGGCGGAATAGGGCGAGACGCAGGGCGTCGGGGGTGATGCGAGTGGGCACGCACGAGCCTCGCCCTCGCTGGCTCGCACCCCGCCCTCTCCCGCAAGCGGCAGAGGTTCGCTAGAGTCTCGCCATGTCCGACCCTGGCTTACGCGAAGGTCGCCCTTCTCCCGAGGCGCTGCTCGAAGCAGCACAACAGGAGGCCCGCGGCCGACTGAAGCTGTTTCTCGGCGCCGCGCCTGGCGTCGGCAAGACCTATGAAATGCTATCCGCAGCGCAGCAGAAGCACCGCGAGGGTACCGATGTCATCATCGGCGTCGTCGAAACCCACGGACGCAAGGAAACCGAGGCGCTGACCGAGGGGCTGGAAACCATCCCTCGTCGCGACATTGAATACCGCGGACGCGTCCTCAAAGAGATGGACATAGATGCCGTGCTGGCGCGCCATCCGCAGCTGGTCCTCGTGGATGAGCTCGCCCACACCAACGCGCCTGGCAGTCGTCACCCCAAGCGCTACCTGGATGTCGAAGAACTCCTCGCAGCCGGCATCGACGTTTACAGCACCTTGAATATCCAACACGTCGAAAGCCTGAATGACGTCGTCGCCAAGATAACTCGCATCCGTGTTCGCGAGACGGTACCCGACTCGATCGTCGATCGCGCTGACGAAGTCGAGCTGGTGGACCTGACACCGGAAGACCTGGTGCGGCGCCTGAAGGACGGCAAGGTCTACGTGCCGCACCAGGCCGAGCGCGCTATCCGACACTATTTCTCGCCAGGCAACCTGACTGCCCTGCGCGAGCTCGCGCTGCGCCGTACCGCCCAGCGAGTCGACGCGCAGATGCTGCACTATATGCAGGCACATGCAATCAAGGGGCCGTGGGCCGCCGGTGAGCGCGTGCTTGTCTGCATCAGCGGCGACCCAGAAAGCATCGCCGTAGTGCGGCATGCGCGGCGCGTGGCTGACCAGCTCAAGGCGCCGTGGACCGCGCTGCACGTCGAGACCGGCCGCAACCTGCGCATGACCGAGGTCGAGCGCAACCGGGTCGCCGAAGCGATGCGCCTGGCGCAGCGCCTCGGCGGCGAAACGGTGACGCTGCCCGGTCAGGACGTGGCCGACACCATTGCCGAGTACGCGCGCACCAACAACGTGACGCAGATCATTGTGGTCCAGTCGCCGCGGGTACGCTTGCGGGATTGGTTCCAGGGATCGGTCGCGCAGCATCTCATCCGCAAAGTCGGCGGCGCCATCGTTCAGGTGGTGAGCCAACTTCCCGAGGAAACGGCGCCGAGGGAAGCGACAGCCACCGCACCGGCCGAGCCGGGCACATCGACCCTAGACAGCCGACCGTGGATCGGCAGCCTGGTCTGCGTCGCCGTCGCGCTCGTCGTGGCGCTGCTGCTGCGCGACACACTCGGCGTTGCCAGCATCGCGCTGACCTTCCTGACAGCGGTGCTGGTCAGTGCCGTGACGTGGGGTCTGCTGCCGTCGCTGTTCGCCTGCCTGGTCAGCGTGCTGGCTTACAATTTCTTCTTCCTTGCGCCGCTCTACACCTTCACCATCACCGATCCGGAGAACATCGTCACGCTGTTCTTCTTCGGCATCGCTGCAGTAATCACCAGTAACCTGACCGCGCGGGTGCGCGCGCAGGCCATCACCGCGCGGTCGCGCGCGCGGGTTACCGAAGACCTCTATCTGTTCTCGCGCAAACTCGCGGTGGCGACCAACCTCGATGATCTGCTGTGGGCGACGGCGCACCAGATCGCGCTGATGCTCAGAGTGCACGTAGTGTTGTTGTTGCCGCAGGAGGGCACGATCGCGGTGCGTGCAGGCTTTCCGCCCGAGGACACGCTCGACGAAGCCGACATCGCCGCCGCGAAATGGTGCTGGGAGAAGAACCACCCGGCCGGCCGCGGTGCCGACACTCTTCCGGGGGCGAGGCGCCTGTTCCTGCCGATGCACACGGGACGCGGCGCGGTCGGAGTGATCGGTATTGACCGCGACGAGCCGGGGCCGATGCTAACCCCCGACCAACAACGCTTGCTCGATGCACTTTCCGATCAGGCGGCGCTAGCGATCGAACGGGTCAACCTTGTGGCCGCGGTAGATCGCGCGCGGCTGGCGGTGGAAACTGATCGGTTGCGATCAGCGCTGCTAACGTCGATCTCGCATGACCTGCGCACCCCGCTCGCCTCGATCCTCGGGTCAGCGACCAGCCTGTCCGGAGCGATGGACCAGGCAACACGCGATGCGCTGGCACGCACCATCCAGGAGGAAGCCGAGCGCCTGAACCGCTTCATCGGCAACATGCTGGACATGACGCGGCTGGAGTCAGGGCCGCTGCCGCTGCGCACCGCGCCGGTCGAATTGTCTGACGTGGTCGGCGCGACGCTGCGCCGCGCGTCGAAGATACTGAATGACCATGTGGTCGAAGTGAAGATCCAGCCGAACCTGCCGCTGCTCGAGCTCGATGAAGTGTTGTTTGAGCAAGCATTATTCAATCTGCTGGATAATGCGGCGAAGTACGCGCCGGCGGGCACACGCATCACCATCAGCGCGTGGCGCGAGGACGGCCGCGTCTTCGTGCAGGTGTTGGATGAGGGAGAGGGCATACCACCGGCCGACTTGGATCGCATCTTCGACAAATTCTACCGCGCGGGCGGCACGGATCGTCGCCGTGCAGGAACAGGATTGGGGCTGGCAATAAGCCGGGGATTCATTGAGGCCATGGGCGGGACACTGACGGCTGCCAACCGGCGCGACCGTGGCGGCGCCGCGTTCACCATCGCGCTGCCGGTCCCGGCGAATGTCGATCGCGCATTAGAGGCTGCAGGATGAACACCGGCCCGTTGCGTGTGCTGGTGGTGGATGATGAGCCTGCGATCCTGCGCTTTCTGCGCGCGGGCTTGTCCAGCCAGGGCTATGTTGTGATCGAAGCGATGACGGGACACGCAGCGCTGGATCAGGTGCGGCGCAAGGCTGCGGATCTTGTCGTGCTGGATCTCGGACTGCCCGACATCGACGGGTTGGAGGTCATCCGCCAGTTGCGCGGCGCGGGCGCTGCCTTGCCGATTATCGTGCTGTCCAGCCGTGAGGACGAAAAGGCGAAGGTGGATGCGCTGGACCTGGGCGCCGACGACTACGTGACGAAACCGTTCGGCATGGACGAATTACAGGCCCGGATCCGTGCAGCACAACGCCACCGTCTGCAGCAGCAGGGTGAGTTGCCGATCTTCCGCTGCGGCGACCTCACCGTGGACCTGGTGCGGCGCATCGTCACGGTGCGCGGGCAGGATGTGAAGTTCTCGCCGCGCGAATACGATTTGCTGCGGTTGCTCGTGGCGAATGCCGGCAAGGTGCTGACCCACAACCACATCTTGCGTGAAGTTTGGGGGCCTAACACGGA
>JASHVB010000067.1 GCA_030039695.1 Acetobacteraceae bacterium | reverse complement strand
GTCGCGTCGATGATCTCGGTCGGGTTGTGCGGCGGGATGTTGGTCGCCATGCCGACGGCGATGCCGTTGCCGCCGTTCACCAGGAGGTTCGGGAAGCTGGCCGGAAGCACAACCGGCTCGTGTTCCTGCTCGTCGTAGTTCGGCTGGAACTCGACGGTGTCCTGGTCGATGTCGGTGAGCAGCAGCGAGGCGGCGCGGCCGAGGCGCACCTCGGTGTAGCGCATGTGTGCCGGGTTATCGCCGTCGACCGAGCCGAAATTGCCCTGCCCGTCGATCAGCGGAACGCGCATTGAGAACGGCTGCGCCATGCGCACCATGGCGTCGTAGATCGCCGCGTCGCCGTGCGGATGGAACTTGCCCATCACGTCGCCGACGACGCGGGCGGATTTTCGATACGGCTTGTCGGCCGTGTAGCCGCCGTCCTGCATGCCGTAGAGGATGCGGCGGTGGACTGGCTTCAGCCCGTCGCGCGCGTCCGGTAGGGCGCGCGAAACGATCACGCTCATAGCGTAGTCGAGGTAGGAGCGGCGCATCTCCTCCTCGAGGGTTACGGGCTGGGTATCGCTGGGTGGTCCGGGAGGCGGGGCTGCCGGGTCTTCGGGGGGCGTGTCGCTCAAGTAGGGCTCTGGGTCAGGTGCGGCGCGGGCGGCCCTGCGAAGGCGCGGCGCTGCGGTGCATCATGAGGATCTAGATAGGGGGAATCGCGGGGGAAAGCGAGGGGGATCGGGCGTGTTCGGGCCGCTATGCCGAGATGGGGAAGCGCGCGGTCGTGGACCCGGGCATGGCGATCGCGGCGGATCGGATCATTGCGGTTTTGCGGGTACACGAGGCCGGATCGCGCGAAGGGAATCCGGCGGCTCGACCCGCTCTCCACGGTGGCGCGGGGACGGCTCGGCCCGACGGCGATACCGGCCGTCTGGGCGGCCTGGATCGAGCTGGCAGAAACCGTTGCGACGACGATGTCACATCGTCCATCAAACGCTGCGTCCTGATCTCGCAGGACAAACGCCGCGTGACGGTCTCCGCGCGGGAGATCACGGTCGGCTCGACGTGCGCAATGCTCTCTTGGCCGAGGATGTGGATGCAGCGATTGATTTACCCGGCGTTGGCATCGGCACTGCTCGCCCCGTTACCGCGCTCGCCGCTTTGAGGCGTCGTCGAACCGACCGATGATACGGCCTAACCCGCCGCCGCCAGCGCCCGCCACACCCGCTCGGGCGTTGCCGGCATGTCGATCTGTGTCACGCCCCGCTCGCCCAGTGCGTCGAGCACCGCATTGATGACTGCCGGCGGGCTGCCGACCGCGCCCGCCTCGCCTGCACCCTTCACGCCCAGCGGATTGGTGGCGCAGGGCACTTCCAAGAGCTCCACTTCGATTTCCGGAAGATCGTCCGCACGTGGCAGTGCATAGTCAGTGAAACTGCCCGACAGCAACTGCCCCGATTCCGGGTCGTAGATCGTGTGCTCGAACAACGCCTGGCCGGTGCCCTGCGCGACGCCGCCCTGCACCTGACCGCTCACGATCAGCGGGTTTACCGCCTTACCGACATCGTCGCACACCGCGTACCGCACCATCCGCACGATGCCGGTGTCGGGATCGATCTCCACCTCCGCCATATGGCAGCCGTTGGGGAATGTGTGGTCATCGACCGGAGCCACCTCCGCTGCGTCCAGCGTGATCACCGCGGCATCGGTCGCCGCCTTACGCCGCTGCGTTGCCGCAAGGTCGAGAATGTCCATGCCGCGATCGGTGCCGACGATGGAGAAACGACCATCGTCGAATGCGATGTCTGCCGGTGACGCTTCAAGCACTTCAGCCGCCGCCTGCTTGCCCTTGGCGATCACGGAATCGGACGTGAGCAAGATGGCCTGGCCCTCCGAATAGAGGCTGCGTGCGCCGCCGGTGCCGCCGCCGACCGGTATCGTGTCGGTGTCGCCCTGGCGGATGCGGATCAGATCGCCGTCGATGCCGAGCTTGTTCGCGGTCAGCTGCACATAGGCCGTTTCATGCCCCTGCCCGGTCGATTGCGTGCCGACATAGACATCGACGTAGCCATCATCGGCGAAGCGGATCTCCGCCCGCTCGGTCGGATCGCCGCCGGTGGCTTCGAGATAATAGGAAAATCCGAGCCCACGCAGCTTGCCACGTCCTGCCGCCTCCGCGCGACGCGCGGCGAAGCCCGCATGATCCATCTTGCGCAGCGCCGCATCAAACACCATCGGGAAATTGCCGCTGTCGTATTTCTTGCCGACCGGCGTGGAATGCGGCATTGCGCTCGGCGGCACCATGTTGCGCCGGCGCAGCTCTGCACGATCGATATTAAGCTCGCGCGCCGCTGCATCGACGAGGCGCTCGATCAGGTAATTCGATTCCGGACGCCCAGCGCCGCGATACGCATCGACCGGCACCGTGTTGGTGAACACGCCGAATACGTGCGCATAGATCGCCTCGAAACCGTAGATGCTGCCAAGCACCGACGTGCCTGCAAACGTCGGAATGAACGGCGCAAATGTCGAAAGGTATGCGCCCATGTTCGACACGTTGCGCGTGCGCAGCGCGAGGAACCTGCCGTGTGCATCAATCGCCAGCTCGCCCAGCGTGACATTGTCGCGACCCTGCGTGTCGGCAAGAAATGCCTCGCTGCGATCCGCAACCCATTTTACTGGCTTCCCGAGCTTCCGCGCCGCATAGCACGTCAACACATGCTCTGCGTAAAGAAACAGCTTCATGCCGAAGCCACCGCCGACATCAGGAGTGACGACACGGAACCTGTCAGGCTCGACACCAAACATCGGCGCTATCAGGTTCTTCACCAGCCAGCCGCCCTGTGTGTTGGCATAGAGCGTCCAGCGTCCGCTGCCGGCATCAAAATCGGCGATTGCGCCGCGCGTCTCCATCGACGACACGACAACCCGGTTGTTGACGACGGTCAGGCGCGTGATGTGTGCGGCCTTGGCAAACTGCGCTTCGGTTGCCGCTCTGTCGCCGATCTCCCAATCGAACGCGATGTTATGCGCCAGGTTCGGCCAGACCAGCGGTGCGCCCTTGTCCATCGCTTTCCGTGTGTCGGTCGCCGCCGGCAGCACATCGTAATCGACGATGATTTGTTCCGCCGCGTCGCGCGCCGCTTCGGCGGTGTCGGCAATAACGAACGCGACCGGATCGCCGACGTGGCGCACCACGCCGTCGGCGAGCACCGGATGCGGCGGCATGGCCTGCGGCGTGCCGTCACGGTTCTCCAGCGGCGTGGCGCAGGGCAGGGTGCCGATCTTGTCGGCGGCGAAATCGGCGGACGTATAGATTGCCTTGACCCCGGGCAGCGATGTGGCGGTCCTGGTGTCGATCGCGTTGATCTTCGCCGCCGCGTGCGGGCTGCGCAGCACGATGCTGTGGAGCATTCCGGGCAGCACGATATCGTCCGTGTAGCGGCCCCCGCCCCGCAGCAGGCGCGGATCCTCCACACGGCGGACGGGCTGGGCTAGGCCAAACTTCGGCGTGGCTGGCATGGTGGTGGTCTCCGCGCTCGACTGGGGTCGGGTCGCAGTTTGCCCGCGACGGACAGGAAAGGCCAACAACATATGACCGATCGTCGCTTGTGCGTATTGAACACCGGATCGTCGAGCCTGAAATT
>JASHVB010000645.1 GCA_030039695.1 Acetobacteraceae bacterium | reverse complement strand
CGAGGCGGTGCGCAGGCGGCCATACTCCGTGGTCCTGCTCGACGAAATCGAGAAAGCGCATCCGGGCGTGCAGGACATCTTCTTCCAGGTCTTCGACAAAGGAATCATGAAGGACGGCGAGGGTCGCGATATCGACTTCAAGAACACCGTCATCATCATGACCTCTAACTCCGGCACGGACTTCGTCACCCAACTTTTCACCGACCGGGAAACTGCGCCCGACGCCGCCGGACTCGCGGAGGCACTGAAACCTGAGCTTCTGAAGTATTTCAAGCCCGCCTTCCTCGGCCGCGTGACGCTCGTGCCCTACATGCCGCTGTCCGAAGAGGTTATAAAACAGATCGTTGTGCTTCAGCTCAACCGCATCCGCCTCCGCGTCCGCGATTCCTACAAGGCGGGATTCGAATATGAGCCCGCGGTCGTCGAGACGATCGCCGCGCGTTGCACGGAAAGCGGCTCGGGCGCACGCAATATCGAGCATATCCTCTCGAGCACGCTGTTGCCTGAGCTTTCTGCCGAGGTCCTCGCGCAGCTGGCCGACAACAAGCCGGTCGGGAATATTTCCGTCAGCATCGACCCCGGGGGATCGTTTCAGTACACGTTGCAGTAGACAAATGCTGCTTCGTGACGATGCGCAACCTGTGTTTGGGCAAACCGACGTGACAATCGCCCACGAAAAGTCGTGGCGTGCTGTCAAACCGCATGTTCGTGTCCGCGATGGTGGCTCGCCCTGTCTGCCGGGTGCGCCGGCGAAGACCGCCGAAATTCCATTCCAGGACGAGTTGATCGTGCCGATCGATGTGGCCCAGTTGGTGTTGGCGGAAGAGTTGTTCCAGGTCCAATTGCCGCCGTTGGCGGTCAGCTTGCGGTTGTTGACGGGTCCATCGCCGACCATGGTAGTCCCGTCCCGGGATTGCGTCACGAGGCTGCTATAGTAGTCGGCGATGATGATCTGGCCGGCTTCCGTGAGATGCGTGCCGTCTACGAACAAGTGCGTCTGCGTGGCATCGGCGGACACCAGATAGCCACATAGAGCGCGTTCGCGGGTGGTGGCGTGGTTGTATTGGCACAAAAACCCGACGCCGCTCGTCGAGTTGAAGACGGCCGATCAGCTCGATATGCAGTCGCTCCACCAAACTCCGCCTGCGCCACCTCATCCTTCTTCGGACGGAACGGCCGTGGCTGAAGCCGCGTCAGATCAAGCCGGTGCAGCACCCGAGCCGCCGAGCGCACGTGCAGCGTCACCGACCAACATGCCGCGATCGCATCGCGTAGATCGACACAGCGCCAGCGAACCACGCCGTCGACGTCCGGGCTCCATCTGCGCGTCCGTCAGCGCGCCTGGTCGGCCGGGAATGGCGCGCGGGTACAGCCCAGCGACACCCTCGGCATTGTAGCGATGCACCCAGTCACGCAGCGTCTGGCGATCCATGCCGTTGAGCTGGGCCGCTTCCTCCCGCGACTCACCTTCCAGCACCAGCGCAATCGCCAGCAGGCGCCGCACCACCCGCCCATCCCGCGTGCGCGACGCCAGCGCGCGCAACTCCGCGGCCGAACTCTCGTCCCGGCTGATCTCGATCGCCTGGCCCATTTGCACCGCCTCCCATCAGTAGATGGCGGTGCCACCGAATCGTACTCCAAGTGATTCGGGAACCTGGAATCTCTTGAGAGTCGCGCCTTTCGCCCCCTGGTATGACATGGCGAAGCCGATGCCCGCTAACGCGCCAGCGCCGAGAAGCTGTCACCACGAATAGGCCTCGGACTTGACTGCAATCTTCATCCAGATCGCTACCGCGGACGTACCCACAATGCCGAGCGGCCACAATGCCGAGCGGCGTGCCAATCGTCAGCGCGAGCCCGATAGCGGATGGCTCGCTTCATCGGATGCTGCAGGCCTTCATCGATCACGATGCGCTGCAAAGCGGCTATTGTACGCCCGGCCAACGTCACACTGTCGTTTGGACGCGCATCAGCTGGATGGCCGGCCTTGAGCCGGCCATCCTCCCGAGCAGATCGGACGCATTTGCTGGCACCCATCCCGGCCGAGGTTATGGCGCCGAAGTCGCTCAACAAATTCGCAGCAACGTGGTCATAGCCCCCGGGCGTCATCCCTGCATGAAACTATTCAGCTCCGGCGTGGCCATGGCGGTGTCCAGATAGCTGAACGTCCCACGCTCCTTGACCTCGCGCGCTGCGGAGAGCAACCCAGTCATTGCTGCACGGTACAGCGAGGTCGCGAGACTGATGCGCTTCACCCCGGCCTCGGCCAGCGCCACAACCGTGAAGGATTTGCCCCGGATCCCAGCCATAAAATTGACCGGCCGCGACACTGCGGTGCAGACCGCGCGCACTGCGTCGAGGTCAGGCAGCCCGGGCGCCATCAGCACGTCGGCGCCGGCAGCCTCGAACATGAGCAAGCGCTTGATTGTGTCGTCCAGATCGGGATTGCCGCGAAGGAAATTCTCTGTACGCGCGGTAAGGGTAAAGGGGAAGGGCAGCGCCCGGGCAGCGGCGACCGCGGCGGCAATGCGCTCGGCTGCGAGCGAGGCATCGAACAGGGGCCGGCCAGGATCGCCCGACGCATCTTCGATTGAACCACCCACCAGGCCGATACCGCCGGCCAGCCGAATGGTGTCCGCCGCGGCCTGCGGCGTGTCGCCGAAGCCCTTCTCGAGATCCGCGGAAACCGGCAGGTCGGTGGCTTCGACAATGGCGCGACAATGAGCCAGCGCTTCATCGCGCGTCACCATGCCGTCACGCCGCCCCAGCACGCCAGCCTGGGCGCCGCTCGAGCTGGCGATGGCGGGGAAGCCCAGTCCGGCGAGCATGCGCGCCGACCCGGCGTCCCACGCATTCGCGATGACGAAATGTCCCGGCGCTGTGTGCAGCGCGCGAAAACGCTGGGCGTTCTCGGTCTGGCTGGCTGGCATGGCGCATTCTCCTTCTTCCCAGCGGAACCTCGGCGGTACGTGACGAGAGCAGCTGAGACGGTCCGTGGCCCAGCAGTTTCGACCGAATGTTTCGCAATGGCCTTGAGTAAGGCTACCGGCTCGTCGAATCAATCAACGTACTCGACTATACCTTCCGTCAAAAGCCCCTCCTCGAACTGCGCCGGTGCATGCGCAACTGACAGTGTGGCCCACAGCGTGGCTTCGTTGTCAGTTGCTGCTCTAAATAATCCTCTGATTCCGGGAGCGAATAGAACCGGGTACTCGGGAGGACCAAGCGGCGGGAGTGGCGCCCCCCGAACTGCTGCCATGAGCGCGCGGGGATCGGCATGGAACCAAATAAGGTTCGCGTGGCGGCCGCGGCGAATGGCAACGGCTGCAGGAGGTTTTTGTTGAGGGGCGAAAGTCGCCGCCGCCATGCGCGCGCAATTGAGCGCTTGAGTCATCCAGCAAAGCGTCAGGGCGTGCGACGGGTTCGGGAGGCGCTGCGCCAAGAATTCGAGGAATGCCTCGCCCTCTGTTGGCAGGAAAAGTGCCAAACCACCGCCCTGATCCACGTATGAGGAAACGAGGCGTTGTCGGACGTCGTCAGGCACTACTTCTATGACAGCGCGTGCCGACATCAGGGCGCGGCCTTCGCACCATGAGCGCCGTACCGTCATAGTGAAACGGAAGCCCGGCGAGTACGGGTTGATGGGGCAGGTATTTTCGCCCAGCAGGGCCAGGCCGAGATCGAATTGAAATTCGGCCAATGATCGGGTCATGCCAGTGCGGCGCCCAGTACACAGTGGTGCCGCCAGATGGCTCTCGCCCGCTCCAATTGTGCAGCGATTCGATCGGGGCTGAGCCGATCGAGATACTCGTCGAGTATTTCGAATACGACTGCGGGAATCCACGTCGCGCGGGACAGCGTCTCTTCTAGCAGGTCCCAGACTTGCTCCGGCACCGCCCCGTCGTGCGCATCGGTATAAAAACCGTCCCGCCATGATCCGCCAGCGATATGGATTTCCTGCACGCGGTCCAGCCGGATTCGGTCCAAGGCCGCTCGCGCATCGAACCCGAAATTGGTGGCGTTGCAGTGCAGGTTATGGAGATCCAGCAATTGGCCGCATGCTGAGGAACTAAG
>JASHVB010000644.1 GCA_030039695.1 Acetobacteraceae bacterium | reverse complement strand
AGGATGATGCCAAGGACGAAGCCTTTGAACATGGAGCCTCCTCTGCGGGCACATGCGCGACGTGTCCCCTGGGCGCGGCGGAACGGTCGCGTGTGGCGCGGCCCCAGGCAAGTCACGTTGGAGTAGGGGGATGTACGACGCAGCGATGCGCGGCAGGCCAATAAGGGAACGCATTGGCGCCGGTCGAATCTGCCAATCGCATTTGCCGTGTCGAGCCCTGATGGGCTGTGCGGTTCACCGCTGTTGCGATTCGACGCGGAGGACGATGGAGAACCGCGGAGAACCCGGACGCGGCCTTCCCGGTGATGAAGGGTGCAGCGACCATCCGCTCAGCAAGCAGAATGATTGCTTCTCGTGCCCATGGCCGCGGCAGTGTGCAGGTCACGATCGCTCCGCGGTTCTTCGTTGTTGCCCGCGTTCACGGACCCAAACGGCGCACCCCTTAATTTCGCGTCGTCTGACACCAATCCGACGCTTGCCGATTCCGTTGGTCCAGTGCAACGCGCCGGAGCGTTCACACTCGGGGGTGTCGACCCTCGAACGGGAATGCTGTGGCGCTCGGCGCCGCGCCATGACACAACGCTGGCAGGTGGCCTAACCGCGCGCGGCACCCTGCACCATCCGCAGGAACGGATCGACGCTCTCCCGCGCCATCCAGCGCATCACTGCAACGATGCGGTTCGCCGGATCGACCCAGGTGATATTGCCACCCGCGCCGGACGCATAAAAACCCGTCGCCGGCGCGCTCGGATAGCGTTTGCGCCCGGTGTTCAGCCACCACATCAGCCCGTAATTCGGGTGCAGCGCACATGGCATCAGCGACTCATCGATCCAGGATTCCGGTAACACACGCCGTCCCCTCCACTCGCCGCGCTGCAGCATCAGCAGACCGATGCGCGCCTGGTCGTCGGCATGGATCTCCACGCCGCCGCCCCAGTGGCTACCGCCGGATACGGACTCGATCATCCGCCCGTCCATCTCCACCATCGACGTACGATAGCCGTGCCAACGCCACGTGTCGGATGCGCCGATCGGCTCCATGATTCGCTCGCGAAACACCTCCGGCAGCGGTCGGCGGAAGACGCGCAGCAGCGACAGCGCGAGCCGGTTCACACGCACGTCGTTGTATTCCCACAGGGTGCCCGGCGCGCGCAGCGGTCGTGCATCGCCCTTTTGCCCTTGACCTTCCAGCACCAGATTGCGGTTGCGGTCGATTACGTCGGACTTACCGAACAGGCTGCCTTCCCACTCCGAAGTCTGCTGCAGCAGGTGGCGCCAGGTGATGGCGCCGTTGTGTGGTCCCTCGAACCCGCCGTCGCGGACGCGCAGGCCCACTGGCTCATCCAGGGATTCGATCAGCCCGTCGGCAACGGCGACGCCGGCGAGCAAGCCCAGATAGCTTTTTGCGACAGAGAAGGTGAAATCGACCTGCCGCGTGTCGCCCCACGACGCGATGACAACGTTATTCTGCACGACCAGGCCGTTCGCCGGCCCGCGCGCCCGGATCGGCCCGAGTATTTCGTTGTGCGGCGGCGGTTCGAAGAACCCTGCCTCGATGTGCCTGCGCAAATCGCGCGGCCAGCTAATCTCATGCGCAACGGCAAATCTTGCAAGGTCGTTCATCCCCCTACCTCTCCCGCGAAGAAGGAGAGGTCAAGGCGCGCCGCGCCGAGGGGGAGGGTCCCACCACCGCCCCGCAACGCCGCACTACCGCACCCGCATCGTTTCTGCGCTATGCTGCGGCCCAACGGGTTGACGCACAGAGTGGGGGAATCGCTGGTGGCGAAGCTGGATCACGACGCCAGGCGTGCCGCGCTGCTCTTTAGTCCGCTGTTCCAGGCAATGCAGCCCGGCGAGCTGGACGACATCCTCAGCTTCGCGGTTGACCGCCGGGTCCACCGAGGCCAGGTGATATTCCAGAAGGGTGACAGCGGCTCTTCGATGATGGCGGTGCTGCGCGGCCGCGTGCGCATCAGCGCCGTGTCCGCCGATGGCAAGGAGATCACGCTTAACGTCATCAACCCGGGCGAGGTGTTCGGCGAGATCGCCTTGCTGGACGGCAAGCCACGCAGCGCCGACGCGACCGCGACGGAGGAAACCCACCTGCTCGTGGTTGAGCGCCGCCAATTCCTGCCCTTCCTTACCCGCAACCAGGACCTTGCGCTGCGGCTGCTCGCCGTGTTGTGCGAGCGACTGCGCCAGACCAGCATCGCACTGGAGCAAATCGCCTTGCTCGACCTACCTGCGCGGTTGGCGCTCGTGCTGCTGAAACTCGCCGGCAGTTACGGAAGGCCCGCCGCCGGCGGCACGAGAATCGAGCTGAAGCTATCTCAGCGCGATCTGTCCACACTGGTTGCTTCCTCGCGCGAGAGCGTCAACAAGCAGCTTGGCGCCTGGCGAGAGGACGGTGTGATCGGGATGGAAGACGGCTTCATCGTGCTGCGCCGGCGCGACGAGCTGGAAGCGCTGGTGGAGTTCCGTTAGTGGGATGCCGTTGCGGGTCATGCCGCATCGCGGTGACCCCGCGCGGGCACGTCACCGTGGATAAGCGAGCGCAGGATCGCTTCGGCACTTCACGCGCCGCAGCGGCGGAGAGAGCTGCGGTTTGTGCCTCGTACGGCCCCGTCACCGGATTCGACCGGGGCTTTCAACGCCCCGACGCTGTCTGCCAGCAGCACCTCAGGCCGCTGAGCTGCTGCGGCACCCACCGTCCTCGCCTCAACAGCGTGCGGCACGGCGCTGGCCGGGTTACCTAGACGAGCAGCCCGGCCGTGTGCGCCCGACCGGCCAGGCCATGTGCCTCGCGCCGGAGCGCCGCATCGGCCTCCCGCCAGCGCTGCGTGCGCGCGGGCGCATACGGCAGACCGACCTGCGCCGCCTAGGCTACCACCGCCGTGTCAGTGTCAACCGACAGTTCGGCCGCGAACACCACATTCAGGATCGGCTCGGATTGAATCATGCCGGCACCGCGACATGATCTCAGAGAGTGGCGGGGAGGCGTGAAGAAGTGATGAACGGTCCCGTATGATTGCGTCGCTTGCGCCTATGCCCAGCCTGTCCCAAGATCGCGCTAATGACGCTTCAGGAGGGGTCCATGCAGGCGAACTATGATCTCGTCATTCGCGGCGGCACGGTTGTCGATGGCACCGGTCGCGCACCGGTCAGTGCCGATGTCGGTATCGTCGGCAACCGCATTGCGGCCGTGGGCGTCATCACCGGCAAGGGCGCAGATGAGATCGACGCCAAGGGCAAGTTGGTCACGCCAGGCTTCGTCGACATCCATACGCATTATGACGCGCAGGCGGTCTGGGACAGTCATCTCGCCCCGTCGTCCTGGCACGGCGTCACCACCGCGGTGATGGGCAATTGCGGCGTTGGATTCGCGCCGTGCAAGCCAAACGACCGCGAGAAGCTGGTCGAACTGATGGAGGGCGTGGAGGATATCCCCGGCGCGGTGATGCACGAAGGCCTGCGATGGGAATGGGAATCCTTCGGCGATTACCTGAACGCGCTGGACCGGCGTTCGCGTGATATCGACATCTGCGCGTTGCTGCCACATGCGGCCGTGCGCGTATTCGTGATGGGCGACCGCGCGATTAACCTGGAGAATGCCAACCAGGGTGACATCGCACAGATGCGCCAGATCGCCCGCGAAGCGATGGAAGCCGGTGCGTTCGGGGTGTCAACATCCCGGAGCCTCAGCCATAAGACGCTGAAGGGCGACCCCACGCCCACGCTACGCGCGCAGGAGGATGAGCTGCGCGGTCTGACCATGGGCATGCGCGACGCTGGTACAGGCATGCTGGAGATGGTGTCGGAGTGGGCACCGGACCACCATGCTGAGTTCGCGATGCTGCGCCGCGTGGTGGAGGCGTGCGGCCGGCCGGCGGTGTTCACGCTGACGCAGCGCCACACGCGGCCGGAGGTGTGGCGCGAGCTGCTTGCGCACGCGGATGAGGCTGCGCGCGACGGACTGTCCATTCGTCCCGTCGTAGCGCCGCGCGCGATCGGCGTACTGCTCGGGCTGACCGGCAGCCAGAATCCGTTCTCCGGCACGCCGACTTACAAGTCGATCGCGCATCTGCCGCTGGCCGAGCGCGTTGCGCGCATGTGCGATCCGGCGGTGCGCGCGGCGATCCTTTCCGAAGATCCGCAGAAGGGCAGTACCTTTCCGTTGTTCCATCGGCTCGCGCCGGAGCAAATGTTCCGTTTCGGTAACCCACCAAACTACAAGCCGGCCAAGGAGCACAGCCTCGCCGCCGAGGCCGCGCGTCGAGGCTGCGCCTGGCAGGAGCTCGCCTACGACGCGCTGTTGGAAGATGAAGGCAACGCGTTCATCTACACGCCGCTCGGCAACTACGCGTATTACGACTTCACAGTCAGTGAAACGACGCTCGCGAACCGCAACACAATCATGGGCCTGGGCGACGGCGGCGCGCATGTCGCGTTCATTCTCGACGCCGGGTATCAAACGTGGCTGTTGGATTACTGGGGCAAGCAGCAAAAGCGCTGGGAAGTGCCGGAGTTGATCCGCCGGCTGACATCGGACACGGCAGGCGCTGCAGGGCTGCATGATCGCGGCGTGCTGGCGGCGGGCAAGAAGGCGGATGTGAACGTGATCGACTGGGATCGGTTGGGTTGTGGCAAGCCGTACGTAGAGAACGACCTGCCCGCCGGCGGCAAGCGGCTGCTGCAGAAGGTGCATGGCTATGAGGCGACGATCGTCTCGGGTCGCGTCACGTTTCGCGAAGGAGAAGCGACGGGTGAGCTGCCCGGCAAGCTGGTGCGCGGGATGCAGGCGTAGGTCGCACACCTCTCACGCTGCGCGGGAGAGGTCAGCACGAAGGCCCCGGGGGCGGCGCGCAACCTATCGAGCACCTCTGCGTTGCGGCCTTACCCGGGTCGTCGGGCTCCGCGCGCTCTTCCGTGCAGGCGGACAAACTCGAGACGACTCCGTTAGGGCGCGTCTTCCGGCCTCAGATCCACGGCCACTGACAGTTG
>JASHVB010000643.1 GCA_030039695.1 Acetobacteraceae bacterium | reverse complement strand
TGTCGCGGCGACGTTGCTGAACGCGACGTTGCTGCTGGGCGTGGGCGCGGTGATCATGACGCCCGATACGCCGCTGTTGGTCTTCTGGACCGCGGCACTTTGGGCGACAGCACGGCTGGTGGATGGCGGCCGGCCGGCGTGGTGGCTGGCAATCGGCGCGTTCGCCGGTTGCGCGCTCGCGAGCAAATACACCGCGGCGTTGTTGTGGATCGGGATCGGCCTCTGGCTCTGTTGGGTGCCGGCGCTCCGCCGCTGGTGGCGCTCCGTGTGGCTGTGGGCGGGTAGCGCGCTGGGTGGCGCGGTCTTCCTTCCGGTCGTGTGGTGGAACGCAACGCACAGCTGGGCGAGCTTCCTGCGCCAGGGCGGCCGGGTGGCAGACTGGCACCCGGCCCGCGCGGCACAGTTCCTCGGCGAACTGGTCGGTGCACAGATCGGCCTGGCGACGCCGCTTTTATTCGTGTTGCTGGTCGCCGGTGGCGTCGTGGCGGCACGACAGGCGTGGCGCTCGCGCGATGTGGCCTGGTCGCTGCTCGCGGCGCTGATACTTCCGGGCGTCGCCCTGTTCGTTCAGCACGCGCTCGGTGACCGCGTGCAGGGCAACTGGCCGGCCATTCTCTACCCCGCCGCCGCGGTAGCGGCCGCTGGTCTGGAGCCCGGGCGCTGGGAGCGCTGGTTGCGGCCGGGCGTGGCGAGCGGACTGGCCATCACCGCAGTCGTCTATCTTCAGGCCACGACGTTCGCTCTGCCGCTACCGATGAAGTTGGATCCGATCGCCCGGCAGCTCGGCGGATGGCAGACGCTGGCGAGACAGGTCGAAGCAGAGAGCACCCGCATCGGTGCCACCTACGTCACGGCGGACCAGTACGGCGTCGCGTCAGAGCTGGCCTGGACGTTGCCGCCGGCGCTGCGAGTGGTCGCCTCCGACCCACGTTGGGCATTCACGACGCTGCCGCACGTGGCGCTGGTTGGACGCACGGGCGTCCTGGTGAGGCGCGCCGCCAATCGGGACGAGCCTGACGCCGGTGAGCGGAGGTCGGTCGAGCCGCTGAACCGGATCGCGGAGCCGGATGCCCGGTTCAGCCTATGGCAGGACACCGCGGGCGACGTGACAGGACAGCTGTTGCCCTCGCGGCGGTAATGCTGCGGCACTGCTCTTACTTCATTGCGGGTCCGCCACCAGTCATAGTGGCCTGGCGCCGCTGGACGACCCCTGTGGGCGGACTTGTCTGGCGCGAGTGCAGATTTCCGTCCGGGACTGGGCTGCGAGGCGGACCAAGGTTGGCAGGACGTTGAAGCCCCCCGGCGCCGACCCATTCCGCTGCGCTTTGGAAGCTTCGCCGCCCGAGCACCTACCCCGACTCGGCGGTCGGCGTCCAAGAGCAGCGCAAAATGACAGCAGAGGCTGGGACTGACCCGGGGTCGCGTGCGCTACGCGCTCGATGCGGGAATGGCCAGCGCCTCCGGTACTATCTCCCGGAGACGATCATTGTTCCGCGGGCGGATAGCGCCGCAACAGCCATACCATCAGCAGCATCGCCGGCAGCGCGGCGAAGCTGCAGAGCATGTAGAAGTGTGTCCAGCCCAAGGCTGCCGCCAGCACCCCGGAGAAGCCCCCCAGTGTATGCACGGTCAAAGCGGCGACGGATGACAAGAGGGCGTAATGCGTGGCGGTGAACGCCATCGAGCACAGACCGGACAGATAGGTGATGAACGCCGCGTCGGCCATACCTTGGGCGAACGCTTCGACCGATACAGTGCTGTACAGCACCCGATGGTTGCCGGCAGACAGCGACAGCCAGACATACATTACCATCGCGATCGTCTGCATCCAGCCAGTCCACAGCAGCGCGCGTCCCACGCCGATGCGCGCGACAAGCCAGCCGCCCAGCGTGATGCCCGCCAGTGTCGCCACCAGCGAGAACGGTCCTGTTGCGGCGATTGCGTCCTGGCTGAACCCCAGCGCGCGGTAGAACGGCGCCGTCATGATGCCGGCCATCGCCTCGCCGAGTTTGAACAGGGCCACAAACAGTAAAATACCGATGGCTCCGGGCCGCGCGAGGAACTCGGCCAACGGTTCCAGCACCGCGTGTCGCATGCGCGCCGCGAAGCCGACAATCACTTGGCGCACCGCGCCGTGCGGTTCCGGCGCCAACAGCGTAACGAAAACGCCGAGCGCAATCAGCGCCGCCACGCCCAGCAACGACGTGTGCCAGCCGACACGCGCTGCCGCGGCGATGACGCCAGTCGTGCTGATCAGCAGCGCGATCCGATAGCCCCAGACATACGCAGCCATCGCCGCGCCTTGCAGGCGTGGCGGGAATAGCTCGATGCGCCAGGCGTCGACGACGATATCCTGGCTCGCTGACAGAAACGCCACGAGCGCCCCGGCGGCAAGCGAGACCAGGGGCGCACGAGCGGGATTGGACAGCGCCAGCAGCACCGCTGCGGCCGCCAGGGCTGGCTGGATCGCCAGCAGCCAGCCGCGCCGGCGGCCGAAGCGGCGCAGCACCCCCGGCGGCGCCGAGTGATCGAGTAATGGGGCCCAGAGGAATTTCAGTGAATAGGCCAGACCGATATTCGCTGTCAGCCCGATCACCGCGAGCGATACGCCACCGACCGAAAGCCAAAGTCGCAACGTGAAACCCGACAGTGGCAGCGGTAGGCCCGAGACGAATCCATACGCGGCCATGACCCATAGATCTGGCCGCGTGCCAGCAGCCTCGTGGACGTCGGCTGTCTCCTGTGTATCGCTCAGCGACATGCTAGGCCGGCCCGGCGCAGGCGCGCGAGGTAGTGGCACTGCTGCGGCACCGCGTCAGCCAACGCACGACTGGCTCGCGGTGCGTGATACGCGGGGGAGAGAACGCAATGTCATTCACCCACAAGGTGTTCGATTTCGACGGACGAATCGGCCGGATCGCCTACCTGCTCTACACCATCCTGGATTGGCTGGTGACGGCCATGGTCGTCGTTGCCGGTCTCGTGCTGACGCGGCCGGGTCTGACCATGATTCCGGGTATTCTGCTTGTTGCCGCCGCCGCGGTCAGCCTGATCTGGGTTAATCTCGCGCTGACCGTGAAACGGTTGCATGACACGGGCCGCTCCGGTGCACATGCGATCTGGATCGCGCTGCTTGGCGCGCTCACGGTGGTCTCGGCTTTCCACCGATCCGTGCTGGCGCTCGTTCTCGCAGCCGCGATCGTCGGCGTCTTCTGCTGGCTTGTTTATGTGCCTGGCGACGAAGGGCGCAATCTGTTCGGGCCCGCACCGGATGGCGCGCGCCCGCCAGACGCTATCGGGCACTGACGTCAGCGCGGGAGATCCAAATCGCCGCGCCCGAGTGCGCGCTGCATCGAGACGACGTCCAGCCAGCGTCCGAATTTGACACCGACCGAACGCATCGTGCCGATCATGTGGAACCCCAGGGTCGCGTGCACGCCGATCGAACCGACATTCTCCGAATCACCGATCACCGCAATCATCTGCCGCATACCGTGTGCGGTGGCGTCCTCGATTAGCTTCGCCACCAGAGCCTTGCCGACACCCTGGCCGCGCACGTCCTCACGCACATAGACGCTGTCCTCGACGCAGTAGCGATAGGCCGACCGATCACGGAACTGCGTATAGTATGCGTAGCCGAGCACGCCCGTGGCATCGACCGCCACCAGCCACGACCCGTCGTGGTCGACGACTTTGCGGAACCGTTCGAGCATTTCCTCGACCGGCGGGGGTTCCTCCTCGAACGTGCCAGTGCCGTGCAGCACGTGATGGGCGTAAATCGACTGGATTTCGGGAATATCGGCGTCACCGGCGGGGCGAACCTGCATCGAGTTGCTCATGGACGATCCTTCCTCTGTCCTTGCGAGGCGAGCGGCACCATAGCAAGCCGGCAGGGCGCGACTCGCAACGACGGTCGGGTCGTCACACCGCCAGCCCCAGCACTGCCGCCGCATCGCACGTCAGCGCCAAGAGCGCGCGATCGTGCCCGTGGCCTGCCACCAGCGACAGTCCGACCGGTGCGCCGCCCGCTCTACCAACCGGCAGCGTCACTTCCGGCAGGCCGCAGAACCCCGCGATGGCCGTGACGCCGATCGTCGCCTGCCGCACGGCATCTTGCTCCGCCGGGGTCGCGCTCAGCAACGGAGCGGCACAGGGGCTGGTCGGGTAGACGAAAACCGCGCCGCCGGCCAGCAACGGCCGAATCCGCGACTGCAGCACCCGGCGGAAGGCCCGTCCCCGTGCGGCTACCGCTGGATCCGTGGCCTTCGCCGCGGCGAACCGCTCGGCGATGCCCGGGCCGAAGCGCGGGCGGGTCACGTCGACCCACGGCCCCAGAGAGGCCCAGGCTTCCTCTGCTTGCGCTGTGCGGAAATGATCGAAGAAGCTGTCGAGCCCTTCCGGCGCAATCCGCACGCCCACCGCGCGGCCGCGGATTTGCTCCAGCTTCTCGAGCGCCGGACGCAGCGCCTCCGCCACATCGGGCTGAGCATTCACCCAAGCTTCCTCGACGCGTAGTAGCGGCCCGTCGGCGCCATGACGCGGGCCGGCCAGCAGCGCCTCACCCACCTCCGCCAGCAGCGAAGCACTGCGGGCGAACCACCCGCAGGTGTCAAAGCTGGGCGCCAGCGGGCACGCGCCGGCCAGACTGACTGCGCCGTGCGTTGGACGGAACCCGAACACGCCGCAATAGCTGGCCGGGATGCGCACCGAGCCGCCGGTGTCGGAGCCGAGTGCGAAATTCACCAGCGAGCCGGCCACGGCAGCCGCTGATCCACAGCTCGAACCGCCGGGAAACCGATCCGGCGCACCTGGATTGATCGGCGTGCCGTGCCAGACGTTCTCGCCAGTCAGGCCGTACGCCAACTCTTGCGTCTTGGTCTTGCCCGCCATGCCGGCGCCGGCCTGCAGAAGCTGCAGTACCGCCGGCGCGGTGGCGATCGCCGGCGGGTGCGTGCGCGCCCAGTCCGGGTTGCCGAACGTTGTGAGTACGCCGGACACGTCGAACAGATCTTTGACCGCGAAAGTGAGTCCGGAGAGCCGGCCGGTGCCGAGCGGTGCCCGCTCTGCCCGCGGTCCGGGCACAAAGGCTCCAACGGTGTCGTCGATCCCTGCCATGGCTACTTCCTCACGTTTGCCGTCGCCGGCGCGGCGCCACAGGACGGGCCCAATCCGCCTGCGAAATCAAGGATTAAGTTGAAATCGGCTAGCTACGCGGCGCATACTCGCTTTCGTGGATAGGGGCCACACGACCTGTGTGGCCGGCCGATCGGCGTCCGAATATCCTGCCAGAACTGGCAACACGCCGCTCGCATTCGGGGCGCCTGGCATGGCAGGTCGCACGGCGCGCTGCGCAGCCGTTGAGGCCTGATCTACCTCAAAGAGGGGTTGCTCGTGGATATACCTGACGGAACGATTTCCTGCCCCCCCGGGCAGGAGCGCCGGACTACGCCCAACAGCACCGCCCGGGGCAATGGCGCCAACCCTAGAGGGCCGACCGAATCTCGTGGTAACCGCACCCCATCGATGCATTCCCGGCTGCTCGCGATGATCCTCGCAGGGCGCTACCACGGGATGGAACTTGATCCGGATGAGTACCGCAGTCCGGTCGGCGAGACGGTGCCGTCGGCCGCCTCCCTGTCCGCCTGGGCGCAGAACTCCGGCCTCTGGTCGCGCGCGGTGCGGCTGCGTTGGCGCCATCTGCTGCACTTCAACAACACCGGCCCGGTGGTGTTGCTGTTTGCCGATGGCACCGCGGGCCTGCTGACCGGCGTTAACGTCGAGCACAATGTCGTCTTCCTGAAGGACCCGCGCGGCCGCGCGGCCGAATCGGCGGTTCCGGTTGACGAGGCGCGGCTTGCGGAGGTGTGGGCCGGCGAGGCAATCTTGCTGCGCGCCGAACGCGGGGCCACAGAGGCCGACGAGCCGTTCTCGCTGGGCTGGCTCGCCCGCCTGGTCATGAGAGAGAAGGGCGCACTGCGCGACGTCTTGATCGCGTCGCTCACCCTCAGTCTCCTGACGCTCTTCCCGCCGTTCCTGGTCATGACCGTGGTAGACAAGGTGCTGATGCACCACAGCTATTCCACGTTGATTCTGGTTTCGACTATTATGCTCATCGCCATCGCGTACGAGACGATGTTAGGGTTTGTGCGCCGGCTGATCGTCGTCGTCGTTGGCACGCGGATCGACGCCAAGCTGAACCTGCACGTTTTCAATCGCCTGATACGCCTGCCGCTGGATTATTTCGAGCGGCATCCGGCCGGCGAGACGATGTACAATATCAGTCAGATCCAGCGCGTGCGCGAATTCCTGACCGGCAAGCTGCTGTCCACCACCCTGGACATGATGACGCTTTGCGTATTGCTGCCGTTTCTGTTTTGGCTGAATGAGACGCTCGCCTGGCTCGTGGTGGTCTGCGCGTCCATTATCGGTCTCATCATCCTCGCCTCTCTCCGACCGTTGCGTGTGGTGTTCAAGCGCGTCGTTGACGCCGAGACCAAGAAGCAGGCCGCACTCGGAGAGACGATATTCGGAATCAAGACGGTGAAGGCGCTCGCATTGGAGCCGCAGCGCAAGTCGCTGTGGGATGAACGCGTCGCCGATGCTGGCAAATGCCGCATTGCGTTCGGCCGGCTTTCCAACTGGCCGCAAACGCTCGTGACACCAGTCGAACGGTTCATGTGGATCGGCGTCGTCATGCTCGGTGTATACCTGGCGATGAGCGACAAGAACGGTTACATGGTCGGTAGCCTGTTCGCCTTCATGATGCTGTCGCAACGCGTCGCTATGCCTCTGGTCGGGTTCGCCCGTCTGCTGGAGGATTACGAACAGGTCGGCACTTCCATTGGTCAGGTCGCATCGGTACTGAATCGGCCTTTGGAAGTGAATGCGGCGTCCGGCGGGCTCCGCCCACGCTTCTCTGGCGCAATCAGCTTTGACGATGTCACCTTTACTTACGCCGGGACCAACACGCCGGCGCTTGACCGCGTCGGCTTCTCCGTCCCGGCGGGCACGATGCTTGGACTCGTCGGCCGATCGGGATCGGGGAAATCAACCATCACGCGCCTGCTGCAGGGCATCAACCGTGACTACACAGGCTATGTGAAAATCGATGGCGCCGACCTGCGCGAGATTAACCTGCGCCATCTGCGCGAGAGTTTGGGTGTCGTGCTGCAGGACAACTTCCTGTTCCGCGGCTCGATCCGCGAGAACATCCTGGCCGGCCGGCCCGGCCTGACACTGGACGACGCGGTGCGTGCGGCCCGCCTTGCCGGCGCCGAGGAATTCATCGAGCGAATGCCGAACGGCTATGAAACCTACATCGAGGAGGGCTCGCCCAACCTTTCGGGTGGTCAGAAGCAGCGCCTCGCCATCGCGCGGGCACTGGTGACAGATCCGCGCATCCTCATCCTGGATGAGGCGACGAGCGCGCTCGACCCGGAAAGCGAGGCGCTGGTCAATGCCAACCTGGTGCGCATCGCCAAGGGGCGGACGATGGTGATCGTCTCGCACCGCCTGTCGTCGCTGACCGAGTGCGATCAAATCGCCGTTTTGGACAAGGGCAAGGTGATGGACGTCGCGCCGCACCACGTCTTGCTCCAACGCTGCGCCACGTACCGCCAGCTCTGGGCGCAGCAGACTCGCCACATGGAAATCCAAGGCCCCCGCCATGCCGCTCCCGCCCCAGCTCTCATCCAAGGCGACTAGCCGCGCGATCGCGATCGCCGACAGGCATGATCCGACACTGCCGGCAATCCTCGAGTTCCAGTCGCCATCAAGCGCGATCGTCAACGCGCCCATTCCACTCGGCGCGCGTCGAGTTAACTTGATCATCTGCAGCATGTTCGCCGCGATGGTGATCGCTATGGGCTTGATACGGGTTGATCAGGTAGTAACGGCGCCGGGAGCGGTCATCGCCAAGTCGCCCAACCTCGTTGTGCAGCCCCTCGAGACTGCCATCGTGCGGTCGATCGACGTACACGCTGGCGAGCAGGTGCACGCCGGCCAGATCCTGGCCCGACTCGATCCGACCTTCGCCGCAGCAGATCTCAGTGCGAACGTCGCGCAAGTGAACAATCTGCAGGCGCGGGTGGCGCGCATGCAGGCGGAACTCAACACTAAGCCGTTCAACTATGCTGGCCTGGACCCGGACATGTCGCTGCAGGCGGCGATCTATGCGCAGCGTAACGCGGAGTATGAGTACAAGCTGGAAAATTACCAGCAAAAGGCTGACAGCCTTGTCGCCACAATAAAGCGCTCGAATTCCGACGCACAGGGCTTCCGCGAGCGGCTGGCCGTCGCGCAAGCGGTCGAGACCATGCGGCGCGAACTGGAGAAGCTACAGGTCGGCAGCCGGCTCAATACACTGGCGGCGCAGGACAACAGTGCAGAAATGGCACGCGACCTCGCTGGCGCCGAGGAGTCAGCGGCCTCCGCACGCCGCGACCTGGCCGCGCTGTTGGCCGAACGCGGCGAGTACATACAGCAGTGGCACGCCGACTTGGCTGACCAATTGGCGGACGCCACCAGCAAGCTGTCGGAAGCCCGGGACCAACTGAACAAGTCGCAACTGCGTCGGCAGCTCGTGGAGTTGCGGGCCGACCGCGACGCCACGGTGCTGTCGATCGCGAAGGTATCGGTCGGTTCGGTGCTGCAGTCCGGTCAGCATTTCATCACGATGGTGCCGGCCGATGCGCCGCTCGAGATCGAGGCTGATATTCCCGGTGCAGAGAATGGGTATGTGCATGTCGGCGACAAGGTCGCAATCAAGTTCGCGACCTTCCCGTTCACCCGGTATGGCCAGGGTTACGGCACCGTACGCGTCATTAGCCCAGACAGCTTCACGGCGCAGGAAGACGAGCGTAACCCGACGGGAGACGTGCCAACCTCCGTCGGCAGGACCGAGCCATACTACCGGGCCCGCGTCTCGCTCGATCGCGTGGCACTGCGCGACACGCCGCCGGGCTTCCATCTGATGCCGGGCATGCCGACGACCGCCGACATCAAAGTGGGCAAACGTACTGTGCTGACTTACTTGCTCGAGCGCGTGCTGCCGGTGGCCTATAACGGGATGCAGGAGCCGTGATGCGGCTGGCTGCGCACAGCGTAACCGCTAGGGTCTGACCGTCATGGCTGTGGTCGATCGCCTGTACGCCTTGTTGTCGCCGCGCGGAGCTCTGCGCAGCGGGCTCAGGCTGATCGAACGCGGCGACGCGAAGCGGGGCTTGCGGCTGATCTTTCACGCCGCGCATGCCGGCGTCGCCCAGGCAGAGTACCGCGTCGGCCGCTGCTACCTCGAGGGCACGGGCGTACCGGTCAGCCGGGCGCACGGAGCACGTTGGCTAGAACGCGCCGGCAACCACGGTTATGTCGAAGCGCAGTCGCTGCTCGCCACGCTGTATCTGCACGGCCTGACGGCACTGGAGAATGGCCGCGCCGGCACCACCAACCTGTTCGGCACCAACGCCACGACGGAACCCGATTTCTTCGAGGCAGAGAAATGGGCCCGCCGGGCCGCCAAGGGTGGTTCGGCCGACGGTCAGGCTTTGCTCGCCTACATCCTCACGTCAGGCCCGGAACAGCTGCGCAATCTCGATGAGGCGCTCATCTGGTACCAGAAATCGGCCAACGCCAATTGCCCACAGGGGCACCTGGGGTTGGCCCTGTCGCTCGCATCCACGGCAACCGATCGGGACAAGCAGGCGGAATTAATCAAGCACCTGCGCTGCGCCGCCGACGCCGGTTTGCCGACCGGGCTTTATCTCCTCGGCATGGTGACCGAGCGGGGCATGGGCTTGCCAGCAGACCGCGAGACCGGCGTGGAGCTTTATCGCCGGGCGGCCGAAAAAGGCCACCGCAGCGCCCAGACGCGATGGGGAATGGCGCTGATGCGCGGTCAGGGCGTTGCCGCCAATCCGGTGGAAGGCGAATCATGGCTCCGCCGCGCAGCGCTGAGTGGCGACCCGGAGGCGGCAGCCGCGGTCGGTGACCTATACGCCAAGGGCGGCGCGCTGCCGCCGAACTACGCGGAAGCGGCGATCTGGTTCCGTCTCGGTGCCGAAGCCGGTCACCGCGGGGCTGCGCGCGCCCTTGGCATGTTGTTCGTCACCGGCGCCGGCGTGGCGCGCGACCAGAACGAAGCGGCCCACTGGTTCCGCATAGCGGCCGAGGCCGGCGACAAAAGTGCGCAGATCGACCTCGCCAATCTGTTGCTCCGGGGCCAGGGCGATGAAGAGGACCTGGTTCGCGCGCGCGAATGGTTCGAGCATGCCGCGGCGACCGGTGACCTGGTGGCGGCATTCAATTTCGGCGTCTGCCTGGCGGAAGGAGTCGGCGTCGAGCGCGACGACCGCAAGGCGGCCGAATGGCTGCGCCGCGCCGCCGACGGCGTGGTGAACGCGCAATATTGGTATGGCCGTATGCTGCTCGAAGGCCGCGGCGTCGATGCCGATCCAGCGGCTGGGCGCACCTGGATTGCACGTGCGGCCGAAGCGGGCATGCCCGAAGCCGAGGTGATGCTCGCCGAGATGCTGCTGAATGGCCGCGGTGGGGCGAAGGATCATCCCGCCGCGCTATCGCTCTTCGAGAAAGCCGCGGGGAACGGGCACGTGGGCGCGATGTTCGCGGTTGGCGCCATGAAAGGTGGCGGCCACGAAGTGCCGATGGACCGCATGGAAGCGCAACGCTGGTTCCGCCTCGCCGCCGAGCGTGGCCACGCCTACGGACAGATGATGACGGGTCGTTATTTGGCGCGAGGGCTGGCGGGCGAACGCGACGTTGAGCGGGCGCGGCACTGGCTGGAGCGGGCGGTCGCGCAGGGTTTGCAGGAGGCCCGCGGCGACTTGGCGGCACTGCCGCCGCCGCCGGCGGCACCGACCGAACCACAGGCGGTGGGCGGGTGAATTCCGACCGCAGGTGCTCCGGATCATGCTCTACAAAGCCGTCGTCCCGGTTGCGGATGCCGCGGATCGCGGGCAGCGCGCGTTCGAGGGTACCGCTGCGCGGTTATGTTGAAGTCTATGACCTGATCGCCGACGTCGATGTCACTTTGATCCCGACTTGCTGGTCGCTAACTCCGACCTCCCCCGCACCCGCGCGAAGAACGCGGTCCACCATGTCGCGCGAAAGTCAGCCGGCCCGGACAAAGGCCGAGCCAGTACCGGCTTGCCAGCTATCCCCAATGGGTAGAGCGGCAGATCAACCTGCTGCGCGAGGGCGTAGGCCTCGAGGTATGCCAGCTGAATTCGAAGGCGTGCCGCAGTCCGATGACGATCGGCGGAGTGACGATCCGGTTGGCCTGGCGCCCACCATCACACGCGGGGGCGGAGGGTGCGAAGCTGACGCATTCGCGGCAGGAGAATGCGCGGCGTTACACGGGATGCACCGGCGGATGGTTAGTCGCGATAACTGACTTTCAACCGGATTGCTCCGGCACTGCGCACTGCGCAATGACAAAGGACTGCCCTTGCCCTGGCGTGTCCGTCGCGCGACCTTTCATCCCGAAACCGGAGAAAACGCCATGCCGACCGCCCGCTACGAAAAACATCGCGCGCAGATTAAAGCGATCCTGCTGGCCTGGGGGATGCCGGAGGACAACGCCGATGCCACCACCGATATCCTCTCGTGGGCCGATCTGCACGGCGTAGACAGTCACGGCATGTCGATGATCCCCGGCTACGACCGTCTACGTCGGTCCGGCCGCGCGAAGATGGACGCGCGACCGAAGATCATCCGCGAGACGGCGGTGTCCGCCCTGATCGATGCCGGCGGTGGCCTGGGCCATGTGCCCGCGCGGTTCGGCATGCAAGTGGCGATCGACAAGGCGAAGCAGTCGGGCATGGCGATCGCCGCAGTGAAGAACTCAGCGCATTTTGGCGCCACCGGCTACTACACGCTCATGGCGGCGAAGGCCGGCTTCATCGGCATGGCGTGCACATCAGCTTCCGGCATTCAGGTGGCGCCGACCTTCGGCAAGCAGGCGCGGCTCGGCACCGATCCGTGGTCGTTCGCCGCCCCCACCACTGACGGCCGACCGTTCCTGCTCGATATGGCCACCACCACTGTCGCCGCCGGACGCATTCGCAACAAGGCGAACGAGGGCCTGCCCACGCCCGATGGCTGGGTGCTGGACAGTGAAGGCCGTCCCAGCAACGACCCGCTGGTCGCGCGCGAAAAAGGTGGATTCCTGACCTCGCTCGGTGGCTCGCCGGAGAACTCGTCGTACAAAGGCTATGGGCTGGCGACGATGGTGAACATCCTCGGTTCGTGCCTGGCAGGGGCCACGCTGGTTACCGACCCGATGCACACGAAGAAACCTCAGGGCATGGACATCGGCCATTTTTTCATGGCGATCGATCCCGGTGTCTTCCGCGACAGGGACGAATTCGTCGCCGACGTCACGCAGTTCTGCAATGACCTACGCGCCACCACGCCGATGGACGTGGCGCAGCCGGTTATGGTCGCGGGCGACCCGCAGTGGAACAACGCGGAAAAGCGCATGCGCGATGGGATCCCGGTGGGACCGGGTCTGTTGAATCAGGTGAGGCAGATCGCCCAGGCATGTGCCGCGCCGTGGGTGCTAGACTGACTGTGGGATCCGCCAACGCATCCCGCCCGATCATCAAAGTAGGATGTTGAACGGCGCGTCGTTCCGGCCGTTCTCTGTGACGATCATTATGTTCGAACGCAGTCCCGCTGAACCCGCGCGCAAACCGGACGCCGGCCGGCGGCGATGAGTACGCACGCATGCGAGATGGTTATGGTATTCGACCAGTACGGAAAAATATCGCAAATGTGGTCTGGCATCTTTAATTATTTACAAGCTATGGAATCGAACAAATCCTCGAAGCTGAAAACCGGATGCGCAGTTAAATACGGTCCCTGGTCAATGACGACGTCGAACCCTGCTTCGTCGTCGATCAGACCGTCACGGTCGGTAGCCGGCGATCGTTAGAAAGAGGAAGAACGCCTGCCAGCCGAGCCGAGGTGTGCCGTGCGGTCCGCGTTCGCAGAGACCGATGCGGATGCCCAGCGGCCTGATCGGCATAAAGTGGAAGCGTTGCAGGACCGCGCCACAACCAGCGCCACAGTTGTAGCTGCCCGCGTGTTCTTTGTCAGAGCCGGACAGCGGGACCGGATTTGTCTCGGCCTATGGAAAGACCGGGAGAACCCCTGCCAAACGTCATGGCAGCCATTATGACGGTCATCCACGCCTTTGCTCACGTCGAGCAACAACGGCCTCGGACGGCGCGAGCCGTCCGCCCATGCCGACGGGCGAGATGCTCTTGGCCGGCACGATTGGTGCGGGCGCAATGAGCGGACGCGCTCAGACGGTCTTGAGGAAATCCGTCAGCTTGGTTGCGGCGGTGATCTTGTCGGTCTTGTCCAGCGCCGCTAGCTCGGCGGCGAGGCGATCCATCGCTGCCTCGTAGATCTGACGTTCGCTGAAGCTCTGATCCGGCTGGCCAGCGTTGCGGTGCAGGTCACGAACGACCTCGGCTATGGCCAGCGGATCGCCTGAGTTAATCTTCGCCTCGTATTCCTGCGCGCGGCGCGACCACATGGTGCGCTTGATACGGGCGCGCCCCTTCAGGACCATCAGCGCCTCATCGAACAGCTTGCGGGTGGCGAGTTTGCGCAGGCCGGCGGTGCGTGCCTTTGCGACGGGCACGCGCAAGGTCATCCGGTTCTCTTCGAAGGTGATGTGGATCAGCTCCAACTTGTGGCCGGCGATCTCCTCAGTGGCGATTCGCTCCACCCTGCCCACGCCGTGGGTCGGATAGACGACGTGGTCGCCCTCCTGGAACACCTCGGCCTTGGCCGGAGGACGCGGCGGCGTGATCGGACCGGTCGGCGTGCCGGGGCGGCGTGGAGGCTGCATGATCGATGGACGCGGCGCCCCCGCGGGCGTGGCCGCTGCCACGGCGGTTGCCTGCGGCGCCACAGCCTCGGGCGCCACAGCCTCGGGCGCAGCAGCGGGGGGCGGCGGGGCGGCCGGAGCGAGC
>JASHVB010000066.1 GCA_030039695.1 Acetobacteraceae bacterium | reverse complement strand
GCTCGACATCCAACGCCGCGGGCTTGTGGAGTTGCACGATGCGGTTCAGCGCGGCGTTGATGCGGGTCCTCAGCATGCCGCGAACCCGCGTCACCAGCTTGCGGTAGCGCTGGCTGTCCCGCGCCTTGCCGCCTGACCGGGCGCGATGGCGCGCGATGCCGACGATCTGCTTGTCGATGCGCTTCAGGTCGTTGATCAGCCCGGCACCGAATAGTGTGCCTTCGCTGGTAGCGATCAGGGTGGCGAGACCGAAGTCCAATCCAAGCTGGTCAATCCTGGGCTCATAAGCCGCGCGGAGTTCGGCGAACGGCTCGGCCATGTCCTGCACCAGCCGGATCGAAACCCGATTGTTCTTGTCGGCGCAAAGCTGGACCACCGGGCAGAGTTTGCCGCCGCGCCGGTCGAACAGCGGATTGCGGTGCAAGGGGATGGCGACGGCTCCCCGGTTCGGTAGGTGCAGCATGGCCCATAAGTCGGCGAAGCCGGCGGTCTTGGGTTTCTCGATCGTCGCCACGCGCACGTCCAGGCGCGGCGAGAGGTTCGACAGATCAGGGCGGCGGTGCTTGCCCATGCAGTGCCGCATGACCGATCTGGCGAGGGCGCGCACGACCGGATCGATGCCAACGATCGCCTTGCGGCCGAACCACCAGTGGCGCCGATTGATGGTGTAAAGTTGCTTTTTATTGCTTCGGGCAGCTTTGATCCCCGGACGCAATCGACGAACGCGTTGGCGCGATTGCTGGTCCAGCCGTCGATCTGCTCCTGGACCTGATAGGACGCCATCTGCACTGGGGCGGTGCCGCAAATAGCGTTCAGGTGCTTGGCTGGCGCCTGCTTGTTGGTGCTGCCGGTCTCGAACAACAGCCGCCATTGCAACCGTCCTACCCGCTCAGCCACATCCTGGTAGTCGCGGACGAAGTTGAGGACGAAGCGTTCCTTCGCCGCGTTCATCGCATGCGCCAGCGTGTCAGCGCGCAGCGGGCCGTGGGTCTTTCTCACGCGAACAATGCCTTGAGCGGCAGGGGCCCACACTGCGTGCCGAACAGCGTGGCAAGGCGGATCTCGAATGGTCCGCGGCGGTTCCAGCGGAATTCGATCTCCCCGAGGTAGCGGTGCATGTGCTTCCCGCTGACCCGATGCCGCACGCCGATGATGGCGTGCTTGAACAGGGCATGCACACTCTCGGCGGTGTTGACGTGTGCCTTGAGGCCGGTGCGTTCGTCGGTGCGAACAAACTCGCCGGCCGAGTGGTTGACCCTGATGTGGCCGCCCTGCTGCCGACCGATCGCGATGTCCGCGTGCAGTTCGTCGGTCGCGATGATGGCGCTCGGATCGACTTGGGCATGCACCAGTGGCCGGAAGTCCTGGGTCCCGTGCGAGGAGATCGAACTGAACCGGAGGCTGCCGCCACGCGCCACGGCCGTGAATGCCATTGGCTTGTCGGTGCCGCGCCCGGTTTTGCGCTTGCGGCGGCCGTCCGCCTTTTTGGTTGGTGTCTCGGTCTTGGCTTCGTCAGACAATGGCATGGCCGCACGCGGTTGCGGCCTGTTCAAGGCGCGCGTCTTGCCGCCTATGTAGGTCTCGTCGAGTTCGACAATACCTTTCAGCAATCCCGGATCGCTGTCCGTCATGGCGCGAATGCGGTGTGTCAGGTGCCATGTCGTGCGGTATTGCAAATCCAGCAGGCTGGACAGCTTCAGCGAGGAAATACCCTTGCTGCTGGAAGCGATCAGATACGCGGCGATGATCCAGGTGGCGATCGGCAGATGCGTGCGGTGCATCGGTGTGCCGGCTGTCACGGAGAAGCGCTTGCCGCAGTCGAGACACGCGAAGTTTCCCGGTCGGGTGGTGATCCGCGACGCACGATTGACGACGCCGCAGGCGGGGCAAACTGGCCCATCGGGCCAGCGCGCCCTTTCCAGAACGGTTAGACAGGCCGCTGGGTCGGAAAACCGCCGCTGCAACGCGGCCAGCGTCAACGGGTCTTTGCCGGACTTCATGCCGCCGTCGCGTCACGAGGAAGGATTGTTACCCTCGTCGGGCGTTGCAGCTTCCAGTCGCGGCTGATCGGCGCATCATACACCTCGCGACGGCCTTGGTAGCCTTTGACGTAACCGGCAGCGCGGGCTTCAAACTCAAAGATGTCGCCGGCGACCAGGCCCGCCGACCACTTGCCGCAGGTGAACCACAGGTGGTCGGTCAGCACTGCTCCGGTATCGGCATTGACAACATCGCGCAGCAGAATGGTCGACACAGGTGGACCTTTGAAAGCGGATTTGGTGCCAAAGCGCGCCACCGTCGCGCGACACCGGAACCGGAGGCCATCCCGCTTTTGCAGTTCCTGTCTGCAGCTGCTGTTCCTGGTAGGCATCAACCGAGGCTCCCTCTCGATGCGAGGTCAGGGTCGAATCGCCACTAATAGCACCAACCAACCCGAGCTATAGACAGGAAATTGTGGGTAAAAGCAATAGGTCCGCCGCACTTTACACGCCTCTGAGAGTTGCCCCAGTCTCGCTTTCAGCTTCCCCAGATGGAAGCCGGACCGCGGATCCTCGACCGAAACCACACTGGAACCCGCGGGACCAAGACAGTTCGGGACTACGGAAGGAAACGTAACCAATGGCCAGCCCACCCACCGCCGCGGGCATAAGGGACGCCTCCATGGTGAGCGTCTCGGAGGATGGACTTTCCATCCGCTCGGCAACCGCCGCGGAAAAACTGACCGCACGGCTCGATCGCCTGCCCATGACACGCACACTGTGGATCATGGCGGTCCTGCTCACCTTCGGCGGTTTCTTCGACGGCTACGCGATTGGCCTGATCGGCGCCCTGGCCCCAGGCCTGTTCAAGGCGAAGATCTTCACCGCGACGACCGTCAGCTTCTTCGGCTTCACCGGCTTCGCTAGCTTCGTCGCGTCGCTGTTCCTCGGGTTTTTCCTCGTCACGTTGTTCGTGTCCTATATTGCCGATCACTTCGGCCGGCGTGCCATCTTCGCCTACTCGCTGCTGTGGTTCGGCATCGCCAACTTCATCATGGCCTCGCTCAGCACCGCCAACGGCGTGAACTTCTGGCGGTTCGTCAGCGCACTCGGTATCGGCCTCGAGCTGGTCACGGTTGATGCCTATCTCTCCGAGCTGATTCCGAAACGGTGCCGCGGCGCGGCATTCGCCTTCCTGCAGGCGATGAGCGCCATCGCCTTCCTCGTGACCTATCTCCTGTCCTGGAAACTGACTCCGACCCAGCTCTTCGGCCATGACGGCTGGCGCTGGGTCGCCTGGATCGGCTCGATCGCTGCGGTCGTCATCTGGTGGATCCGTCTCGGCCTGCCGGAAAGCCCGCGCTGGCTGGCGCAGCAGGGCCGCCAGGAAGAAGCCGAGCGCATCATGGCCGATATCGAGCGGCGCGTTCAGGCCGACTACGGCCGGCCGCTGCCCGAACCCGAGCCGCCGCAGTATCAGGATCCGCGCAAGGGTAGCCTCTGGGAGATCTTTGGCCCAGGCTACATCAAGCGAACGACCATGCTGATTCTGTTCAACTTCTTCCAGACGGTGGGGTTCTACGGCTTCGTCGCATGGACGCCGACACTGCTGATTGCCAAGGGCATCCACATCACGCAGAGCCTGA
>JASHVB010000642.1 GCA_030039695.1 Acetobacteraceae bacterium | reverse complement strand
AGGCTGCTGTGCAGCTCGGCGGCGTTGACGGCGCCCCAGATCACTTCGCGCACGGTGTTGCCCGGTTCGATCGCCGGCGGCAGGTCCGCTGCATCGTTCGGGCGCACGATCACCTCGCTGCCATCCTTGGTCTCGTAGACCAGCCGGTCTGCCGCGACCGACACGGGCCGCGTTCCCCAGTCTTCCAGGAACCGCTTCGATTCCACCATGTCGGCAACACCGAACACCACGGCGTCGATGCCGGAAAAGGCCATGATCCCGTCCCTTCACAATTAGCTCGCTGCGTGGCGGCAGCCCGACGAGCGCCGCCCTGGCGCGAGTTATGTCTTGTCGGCGTTGCGCAGTTCGGTGAGCTGCGCGCGCGCCTGCTGTGCCAGATAACGGCGCATCCGGATTACACCCGCATCGTGCTGGTACAGCATCTCGTACTTCTCAAGGCCAAGGCCAACGCCATCCAGAATCGCCCGGTCCTGCTCCAGCACGTGCCAATGGCGCGGTTCCAGTACGGTCCGGTACAGGAAGCGCCACGCGTCCCGCTGCCAGCCGGACACCCGACGCACGCGCCAGAAGAATGCGGCGCAGTTGGACTCGTCGATCGGCGTGACGATAGAAACGATGCCGAAATTCCCACCCGGGCCGCCGGACGCCGGATAGGGGATCTCGAGGCGGACATACAACGCGCCGTCGTCCGCGATCTCGCTCCAATCGAAATTCACATCGCGCTGACCAGCCTTCTCGAACACGAAGCCCGTTGGCGTCTCGCGGGTAACGAATACCGCCTGTGTCTCGCCCTGGGACATCGTGTGCGAGTTGGCGTGCAGGAACGTGCCGTGCATCGGATCCATGAGGTTGTCGTAGACATAGCGCCACGGCGCCTTCCAATCGGCGTAGCAGACGAAATGGCTGTACTCATCACTGACAAGTTCCTTCGGCGGATCGAACGCTGCCGGTGTCTCGTGGAGTGCGTCGCCGAACCAGGCGAAGATCGCGCCGGCGATTTCTCGCGCGGGATAGGTCTTGACCGCCCTCTTGCCCTCGAGCGGGCACCCAGGCTGGCCCGGCACGGCGAGCACCGTGCCGTCCGGTCCCACCTCGACGCCGTGATAGATGCAGCGCAGGCGGTCACCCTCGTTCGTGCCGCGCGACAGAGGGACGGCTCGATGCGGACAGCGATCCGTCTGCACATGGACTTCGCCCGCCATGTCGCGCCAGAGAACCAGCTTCTCGCCCATCCGCATGAGGCCCAACGGCTTGTCGCCGGTCTCGACGAAACGCGACGGCAGCAGCGGCCACCAGCGGTTGCGCAGGCCGGTGCGCAGATAGGCCTGCACCTCCTGATCGGCCAGCGGAGCCGGGGCGGTGGCCGGGGGACGCTGCATCGTGGTGGTGCTCATGGTCCTATGCTCCCAGCTCACGCATCGTCGCGGTGAAGTTTTCGGTGGTCCAAACGCCATGTTCGCGTGGGCGCACGCGCGAGGCATTCAACGCCGCCACCACAGCGTCGAGTTCGAACGCGCCCTTGGTGAACGCCGCTTCGAGCGCGCCTGCCAGCGCCAGCTCCCAGTCCGTCGGCTCGCGCGAGCGACTTTGGTGGGGGCTTAGGTAGGGAAACGTGTAACTGCTCATGTCCGTCGCTCCGATTCTTGGTTTCGTTTCAGATGTCGAGAACGAGCCGGGCGCCCTTGGCGCGCGATACGCAGGGCATCATGACCTGGTGGTCGGCGCGCTCGCGCGGCGAGAGGATGCTGTCGCGGTGGTCCACCTCGCCCTCCAGGACGCGGCATTCGCAGGTGCCACAGATGCCCTGCTCGCAGGACCGCGGCACGTCGATACCGGCATCGGTCAGAACCTCCAGCAGGCTCTTGTCGGACGGCACGGCAAGGGTCACGCCCGATTGTGCGCAGACAAGCTCGAAGCTGCCGGTCGTTCCGCCCTCCGGGCGTGAGCGCGGGGTGAACCACTCGAACCGTACCGTTCCCTCGGGCCAGGCCTGCGTTGCTTGCTCGACTGCCGTCATCAGCCGCTCGGGGCCGCAACAGTAAAGTACGGTGTCTCGCTGCGGCTCCGACAGGTGCGCCGCGACGTCGAGCCGGGTGCCGGTTTCCGAAGCATGCAGGAAGACCTCACCGCCCAATGTCCGCGCCTCGTCCAGGAAGGCCGCTTCCTCGACGCGGCGCGTGCAAAACAGCAGCGTCCAGTGCGCGCCGGTGCGGCTCGCCTCGCGCATCATCGGCAGCATCGGCGTGATCCCGATGCCGCCAGCCACGAACAGGTAACGCGGTGAGGCAATGAGCGGAAAATTGTTGCGCGGCACGCTAACCGGGATGAGCGCCCCGGGCCGCAGCTCGCGATGGATGATACGCGAGACCCGGCCGTTCTCGACCTCGCGCACGCCGACACGATAGATGGTACGGTCGGCGGGATCGCCGCACAGCGAATATTGCCGGATCGAGCCATCCGGCAAATGCAGGTCGACATGTGCGCCCGGGCCGAACGGCGGCAGCTCCCGATCGTGCGGGTCGGCGAAATCGAGCGACAAGACGCCGGGCGATTCCCAGCTGATGCGGCGCAGGCGCAGCGTCAGGCGATCCGCTCCGGCCGTGCCGTGCGTCGCAATATCGGTCAACATGACGCGGCACTCCACAGAGCGCCGGCAGTCGCCGCGGCACGAGGGGTGCGAACATGCGGCGTGTCGTTGTGGCCCGGAA
>JASHVB010000641.1 GCA_030039695.1 Acetobacteraceae bacterium | reverse complement strand
GGGTGAAATGCGGCCGAGGCGCCTTCGTCCCGGCTCGACCATGGCGCCGAGGCCTGCCGAAAGCTGATCGAGGCTTGGCCAACCGCGCGCCGCGCGCAAACATGTGCCGCCACAGCGAGAAAGACGGAGTATGGCAGGCGTGGCGGGCACCGAACCGGGGCCGATCGGCCGTAACATCCCGCGCCGCGAGGATCGCCGGTTGCTCACCGGCACGGCGCGATTCACTGATGACATCACCATCGCTGGCGCGCTGCATGCGCGGTTCGTCCGCTCGCCGCACGCGCACGCGCGCATTCTGGGCATCGACGCAGACGCGGCGCGGGCACTGCCGGGCGTGGTCGCGGTCGTCACCGGCGATGACCTGGCACGGTGGACGCAGCCGTTGCGCGTCGCACCGTCGATCGAGGGGCTACATCCTGTGACCATCGAAACGTTGCCGCGGGCAAAGGTCCGCTTTCATGGCGATCTGGTGGCCTGCGTCGCCGCCGCTAGCCGTACAATCGCTGACGATGCTGTGGAGCACGTGCGTGTGGATTACGAAGCATTGCCGCCGGTCACCAGCATCGACGCGGCGCTGGTGCCGGATGCCCCCCGTGTGGACGATGCGCTGCCCGACAATCTGGTGTCGCACCAGAGTTTCGCCGCCGGCAACGTTGACCGCCGCTTTGCCGAGGCGCACCGGATCGTGCAGGCGCGCTTCGTGCAGCACCGTCAGACACACGTGCCAATGGAGCCGCGCGGTTGCTGCGCCGTGTGGGACGCGGGCCGCCAGCATCTGACGATGCATGTCGGCACCCAGGTGCCGCATCCCTACCGCACCGCGCTGGCTGCGCGGCTGGGGCTGACCGAATCACAGGTGACTGTGCTCTGTCCGGATATCGGCGGCGGCTTCGGGCAGAAGATTGCGCTTTACCGTGAGGAACTTACCGTCGCCGCGCTGTCCCGTGCGCTGGACCGGCCGGTGCGCTGGCGCGAGGAGCGCGGCGAGAACCTGCTTGCCTCCGCGCATGCGCGCGAACAAACGGCGGAGGTGCGGGCGGCGTGCGATGTCGATGGACGCATCACCGCCCTGTCGGTCGACATCGTCGAGGACTTTGGCGCCTACTGCTTCTACCCCGCCAACTACCTGCTGCGGATGACGGTGCTGGCGTTGACCGGGCCATATCGCATCACCGATTACGCCTATGACATGAAAGTGGTGCTCTCGAACAAATGCGGCGCAGCGCCCATGCGCGCACCGATGTCGATGGCAAGCTGGATCATGGACGGCACGATCGAGGCGGTTGCCCGTGAATTGCAGCTCGATCCGATCGACGTGCGCCGGCGTAACATACTGAGCGCGTCTGAGTTGCCGTGGACGATTCCCACCGGCTGGGTGCTGGAGGACGTGACGCCTCGGGAAACGCTCGATGCGGTGCTGGCGGCATTCGACGTGGCGACCTTCCGCGCGCGTCAGGCGGAGGACCGAACGCGCGGGGTCTATCGCGGCATGGGCGTTTGCTGCGTGGTGGAATCGAACACCTACGGCTCGGCGTTCTATCGCGCGGCAGGCATTCCCGGCTCGGGGCATGAGGCGGGCTTCGTGAAGGTCGCGCCAACCGGCGCAGTGGATGTCGCGGTCGGCCTGATGGCGTCCGGCCAGGGTTATGAAACCGCGTTGGCGCAGGCCGCCGCCGAGGGACTGGGCGTGCCGATCGACAGCGTGCGCGTGCACCTTGGGAACACGGACGTGGCGCCATACGGCATGGGCAGCCGTGGCGCGCGCGGCGGGACCGCCGGCAGCTCGGTGCTGTTGCGCGCCGGACAGAGCTTGCAACGCAAGATGTGCGCAATTGCCGCGGGGTTGCTCGGGCTGAATTCGGGCAACGAGTTGCGCCTGTGGGAAGGCCGCGTGCAGCGCATGATTGAAGGCGAGTGGCAGGACGTGGGCCTTGGAGTGCTCGACATTGCGCGCGTCGCTTACATGGATCCGCTGCGTCTGCCGGACGGTGTGGAACCCGGCCTGGAAGCGCACCGCGCCTACGATCCGCCGCCGCTTACGTTTTCCAACGCGGCGCATGTGTGCGAGGTCGTGGTCGATGCCGAAACCGGCGTGGTTCGTGTGGAACGCTGGATCGCCGCCGAGGATTGCGGCCGCGTGCTAAATCCCGCGATCGTTGACGGCCAGCAGCACGGCGCGATCGCGCTGGGTATCGCCGGCGTGCTGCAGGAGCACGTGGTGTATGACGCGAACGGGCAGAACGTGACGGGAAGTTTTGCCGATTACGCGATGCCGGTGGCACAGACGATTCCGCCGATCACGCTGATCCCGATGCACACTCCAAGCCGGCACACGCTGAGCGGCAGCAAGGGCATGGCGGAGGGCGGCGTAATGGGCGCGGTCGGCGCCCTGCCACTCGCGGTTGCTGACGCGCTGGCACCGTTCGGCGCGGTGGTGAGCCGACAACCACTGACTGCGGAGACAGTACGTACAATGGTCGCGCGCGCCGCCGTCAGTGGCACTTGAACGCTTCGAACGGCTCCTTGCATGTCAGACAACGATGCAGCGCTTTGCACGGCGTCGAACCGAAGGCGCTGAGTTGCTCGGTCTCGATCGATCCGCATAGCGGACAGGGAGGCCGCGGACCAGATCGCTCCGGCGGTGCGATGCCGGCCTCAACCAGTTTGCGGCGGCCGGTTTCGGTGATCCAGTCGGTGGACCAGGCGGGCGCCAGAACTGTGCGCACCCGCGCGTGCGGGAAACCGGCGCAGGCGAGCGCATCGGCCACATCGCGCGCGATCGGCTGCGTCGCCGGACAGCCGCTGTAACTGGGCGTGATGGTGGCGACGATTGTGTCGCCCTCCAACGCGACGCCGCGCAGAATGCCGAGCTCCTCGATGGTCAGCGCCGGGATTTCCGGGTCGGGCACTGCTGCGACAGCCGCATGGGCGCGGGCCAGGCGGGTGTCCGCGCTCACCACGACGCTCCCGGATAGGCGCGCTGCATGAACTGCATCTCGGCGAGCAAGTGGCCGAGGTGCTCGGTGTGCCGGCCGAACCGGCCGCCGGACTGCATCCAGCCGTGGGACGGCCGGGTCAGCGTAGCGCGTGCCAGCGTCTCGTTGATCGCCGCGTCCCAGGCGGGGCGCAGGCGACCGGGATCGGGCAAGACGCCGGCATCAATCAGCGCGCGGTCTGCGGCGTCGGCTTCGAACAATTCGTCCGTGTAGGGCCACAGGGCGTCCAGCGCGTCCTGTGCGCGGCGATGCGATTGCGCCGTGCCGTCACCGAGGCGCACCAGCCACTCCCCGGCGTGGCGCATGTGGTAGGCGGTTTCCTTTGCTGCCTTAGCGGCGATAGCCGCCAAGCCGGCATGTGAGGACGCCGTCGCGGCACGCCAAAACACATCGTTGGCCGCGGAAACCAGCAGCAGGCGCGCGATGGTGAAGGCGAAGTCGCCGTTCGGCAACTCCATGATCAGCGCGTTGCGCCAGGCAGGCGTGTCGCGAAGGTAGGCAAGCTGGTCCTCGGTCTGTCCGGTGATCGCACCGGCCTCGGCGTAGAGCAGACGCGCTTGGCCGATCAGGTCGAGTGCAATGTTGGCAAGAGCGAGTTCCTCTTCGAGCAGAGGCGCGTGGCCGGTCCACTCCGACGCGCGGTGCCCAAGGATCAGCGCGTCGTCCGCGCGACGGAGGAAGCCGAGGAGGAGGGGCGTCTCTTGCGGCGCCACCGTGACGGCAGCCATCGACGTTACCTCATCTCTTCCGGTGGCAATCGACAATCTTCGTAGCCGACGCTTGTCGCATTCCTGCGATGCGGTACTACGTCAACGATCACGCCGCCCTCCGGATCGCCAACGGACAACTGCCAATGTTGGTTGGTGCGGGCCATCGCGGCAGAGCGAACATGCAAACAGCGCTCCGCGTGCCCGGGAGGATCATATTTGAAGCGGACCGTGAACATCGCGCAGCGACTGTCGTTGGATAATTGCAGGTTCTGCAGTTCGATTTCCCCTGACGTGCGGCCACCACGAAGATTGCCAAATGGCCTGAGCGGGAACCGCTGCGATCGACGCCCGCACGTCTGTTTCCGCGAATCGGGAGATCGGCAACAAGGGGGCGTTCAACACCGCCCTGTATTGCAGTGTGGTGTGGGTCTCGTGATGGGGTTCGATCGGATGGTGCCGGTTATGCACGTCGACCTCCGTGACGGTGGGGGGAACCTGCGCGGGGAGCGCTACATGTTCCCCACTTCGTCCGGCACCTCGTAGAATGTGGGATGCCGGTAGATTTTCGAACCGGTCGGCTCGAACATCGTACTCTTGTCCGTCGGATCCGATGCAATGATGGCGGAGGACGGAACCACCCAGATCGACAACCCCTCGCCGCGTCGCGTGTAAACATCGCGCGCCGCCTGCAGCGCCAGTGTCGCATCGGCCGCATGCACCGAGCCGACATGCTTGTGTGCGAGCCCGTTGCGGCTGCGGATGAACACCTCCCACAGCGGCATCGGTGCGTCCGTCATGCGGCGGCCCTTACCGGCGCGCGCTGCTTCGCCGCGTGGGCCAGCGCCGCCTCCCGCACCCAGGCGCCGTCCTCATGCGCCTTGCGGCGCGCGGCGAGGCGCTCGCGGTTGCACGGTCCGTCGCCGGCCAGCACGCGGCGGAACTCCGTCCAGTCGATCTCGCCGAACACCCAGTGGCCGGTCGCCTTGTCGAGGCGCAGTTCCGGATCGGGAAAGGTCAGCCCGAGGTAGTGCCCCTGCGGCACGGTCGCGTCGACGAATTTCTGCCGCAACCCGTCGTTGCTGAACCGCTTGATCTTCCAGCGCATCGACGCGTCGCTGTGCTGCGACTGGCTGTCGGG
>JASHVB010000640.1 GCA_030039695.1 Acetobacteraceae bacterium | reverse complement strand
GCACAAGCTGCTGTCAGAGAATCCTGGTCGTTACCGCGACGCCGCAATTGCCGGCATCAAGACAGTGCTGGGCGTTCCGCTCGACCAGCCGATCCCGCCCGGCCTGATCGAGTCCGTGAAGATGGGCACCACCGTCGCCACCAACGCGCTGCTGGAGCGAAAGGGCGAACCCACGCTGCTGTTGGTCAACAAGGGCTTCGCTGACGCGCTGCGCATCGGCAACCAGGCACGCCCGCGTCTGTTCGATCTCGCGATCACGCTCCCGTCGATGCTCCACGCGCAAGTAGCGGAGATCAGTGGACGTGTCGGCGTCGACGGCGAGGAGGTCGAACCACTCGATGAAAACGCCGCCCGCCAACTGTTGTTCAACGCGCGTTCGCATGGCGTGAGTGCCTGCGCCATCGTGCTCATGCACGCCTGGAAGTATCCGGAACATGAACAGCGCCTGTCGGAGCTGGCACAGGAGGCCGGCTTCACACAGGTGTCGGCAAGCCATGCGGTCAGCCCGCTACTGCGGCTGATCCCGCGCGGCGACACGACGGTGGTGGATGCATATTTGTCGCCAATTCTGCGCCGCTACGTCGACCAGGTCGCAAGCGAACTCGAAGGCGTGCGGCTCTATTTCATGCAGTCGAACGGTGGCCTGGCGGAAGCCCGCGGGTTTCAGGGCAAGGACGCGATCCTCTCGGGTCCCGCCGGCGGTATCGTCGGCGCGGCGCGCACCGCCGAGATGGCGGGCCTTCACCGCATCATCGGCTTCGACATGGGCGGCACATCCACCGATGTCGCATTGTACGACGGCGCGTTCGAACGCGCATTTGAAACCGCGGTTGCCGGTGTGCGAATGCGCGCACCGATGATGGCGATCAACACGGTAGCGGCGGGCGGTGGCTCGATTCTGCATTTCGACGGTGCTCGGCTACGCGTCGGTCCCGACAGTGCCGGCGCCGATCCGGGTCCCGCGTGCTATCGCCGCGGCGGCCCGCTGACCGTGACCGACGCGAATGTCTGCGTCGGCAAGATCCAGCCGGCGCATTTCCCAGCGATCTTCGGGCCGAACGGTGACGCCCCGCTTGATGATGGCACGGTACGCGAGAAATTCGCCGCATTCGCCAGCGAAATTTCCCGTACCACCGCCCAGGCGCGCACCCCGGAGCAAGTCGCGGAAGGCTTCCTGCGCATCGCTGTCGCCAACATGGCCAACGCAATCAAGCAGGTCTCGGTGCAGAAGGGGCATGACCCGGCTCGCTTTGCCTTGCAGTGCTTCGGCGGCGCCGGCGGGCAGCACGCGTGCCTCGTCGCCGACGCACTGGGCATGGAGACAGTGTTCATTCATCCCTTTGCCGGCGTGCTGTCGGCCTACGGCATGGGCCTCGCCGACCAGACCGTGATGCGCGAGCAAGCGGTGGAGGTCCCATTTGAACCAGATGCGATGGGCCGGGTCGAAGAACTTGCCGGCAAACTTGCGCTCGCCGCGGAAGCCGCACTTGCCGCGCAGGGCGCTAATCCCGCCCGCATCAGCAGCGAACGCAGCCTGCACTTGCGCTACGCCGGCACGGAGGCTGCGTTGATCATCAAACTCCGCGACCACGCCGGCATGGTGGAGGATTTCACCGCCGCGCACCGTGCCCGCTTCGGCTTTGCCACGCCGGAGCGTGAACTGGTGGTCGAAACGGTTTCGGTCGAGGCCAACGCACCGGGCGAGACAGTCCGCGAAACAACCGTCCCCGTGCGGACTTCCGGTGCGCCAACGCCGATCGATACCGTGCGCATCTTCACCAGCGGCACAGAGCATGCTGCGCCGGTGTTCGACCGCATCGGCCTTCTCGCCGGCGACCGCATCGCCGGCCCCGCTCTGATCCGCGAAGCCAATGCCACTACGGTTATCGAACCTGGCTGGACAGCGGAGATCACGCCGCTTGACCACATGACCCTGCGCCGCACGGAGCGCCTCGCGACACGCGTTGCCGCCGGCAGCGACCGCCCCGACCCGGTATTGCTCGAGCTCTTCAACAACCTGTTCATGAATGTCGCCGAACAAACCGGCGCTGTACTGCAGAACACATCAATGAGCGTCAACATTAAGGAGCGGCTCGACTTCTCGTGCGCCATCTTCGACTCACAAGGCTACCTGGTGGCGAACGCGCCACACGTCCCGGTGCATCTCGGCGCAATGGGCGAAAGTGTGCGCACTGTGCTGCGCAACCGCCGCAAGACACTAAAGCCGGGCGATGTCGTCGCGCTCAACAATCCCTATAATGGCGGGACACATTTGCCTGACGTCACGGTCATCACCCCCGTGTTCGACGAATCCGGCTGTGACATCCGGTTCTTTGTCGGCAGCCGCGGCCACCACGCCGATATCGGCGGCGCCACGCCCGGTTCCACGCCGCCCGGATCGCGAACGCTGCGGGAGGAAGGCGTCGTGATCGACGATTTCCTGCTGGTGGATGGGGGCCATTTCCGCGAGACCGAGTTCCGCACTCTGCTGGGAAGCGCGAAATATCCGGCGCGCAGCCCCGATGTGAATGTTGCCGACATCAAGGCGCAGGTCGCCGCCAACGAAAAGGGTGTGCAGGAGCTACGCCGCGTCGTCTCGCAGTACGGCTGGTCCGTGGTCAGCGCTTATATGCGCCACGTCATGGACAACGCGGAAGAGTCGGTGCGCCGTGTCATCGACCGGCTCGGCAACGGCAGCTTCGAATACACCATGGACAGCGGCCTGCCGCTACACGTGCGAGTCAGCGTCGACCACGCGACGCGCAGTGCGACCGTTGATTTCACCGGCTCCGGACCGCAGCACGACGGCAATTTCAACTCACCGCCAGCGGTGACGCGTGCCGCAGTGCTGTATGTATTTCGCACGTTGGTCGGCGACGATATCCCGCTCAACGACGGCTGCCTGAAGCCGCTGAATCTCCTGATCCCGCCTGGAACATTCCTGTCGCCGCATCCCGGCGCCGCGGTCGTTGCCGGCAATACAGAGGTGTCGCAAGCCACGTGCAATGCGTTGTTCGGCGCCCTCGGCACGATCGCATGTTCGCAGGCGACGATGAACAACTTCATCTTCGGCGACGACAAGCGGCAGTATTACGAAACCATTTGCGGTGGGACCGGCGCGGGACCTGGGTTCGACGGGACGTCCGCAATCCATTCGCACATGACGAACACCCGCATGACCGATCCCGA
>JASHVB010000639.1 GCA_030039695.1 Acetobacteraceae bacterium | reverse complement strand
GGCCTGGCGCCGATGGCGAGATCGGCGGCTTCGGCGGCCTGTTCGATCTCAAGGCTGCCGGTATCGCCGATCCCGTCCTGGTCGCGGCAACCGATGGCGTCGGCACCAAGGTCAAGATCGCGATCGAGACCGGCCACCACGACACGATCGGCATCGATCTCGTCGCCATGTCGGTCAACGACCTGGTCGTGCAGGGCGCCGAGCCGCTGTTCTTCCTCGACTATTTTGCCACCGGCAGGCTGGACGTGGCGGCGGCGCGCACCGTGATCGCCGGCATTGCAGAGGGTTGCCGCCAGGCGGGCTGCGCGCTGGTCGGCGGCGAGACAGCCGAGATGCCCGGCATGTACGCCGCCGGCGACTATGACCTCGCGGGCTTTGCCGTCGGCGCGGCTGAGCGCGGTTCCTTGCTGCCGCGCGATGTGGTGCCCGGTGACGTGGTTCTGGGGCTGGCGAGCAGTGGCGTGCATTCCAATGCGTTCTCGCTGGTGCGACGGGTGGTGCAGACGAGCGGCCTGGCCTGGACCGCTCCCGCACCGTTCGCATCCGGCCAGCCGCTGGGCCAGGCACTGCTGACATCGACCCGGATCTACGTGCGGCCGCTGCTGGCCCTGCATCGCGCTGGCCTGCTGAAGGCAGCGGCCCACATCACGGGCGGTGGCTTGCCGGGCAATCTGCCGCGCGTGCTGCCGGATGGCTGCGTCGCCACATTGCAGCCGCTCTGGCCGGTGCCACCGGTGTTCGCGTGGCTGGCTCGCACCGGTGGGATCGCGGCGGACGAAATGCTGCGCGTATTCAACTGCGGCATCGGCATGGCGCTGGTGGTCGCTGCGGCCGATGTTGAGCGGGCGAGCGCGCTGCTGCAGGCCGACGGAGAGCACGTGATACCCATCGGCCGCATCGAAACCGGCGCCGGCGAGGCCACGATCCGCATCGATCTGCCGCCCGGCTGGCCGGCATGAAGCGGCGCGTCGGCGTGCTGATCAGCGGCCGCGGCAGCAACATGGCCGCCCTGCTCGATGCAGCGCGCGACCCCGACTACCCGGCGGAGATCGCGCTGGTGATCTCTAACCGCCCCCACGCGCCGGGCCTGGCATTGGCGTCCGAGGCCGGTGTCGAGGCGCTACCTATCGATCACCGTCGCTTCGGCAAGGACCGCGCGTTGCACGAAAACGCCATCGACGCCGCGTTGCGCGAGGCCGGGGCGGAAATCGTCTGCCTCGCCGGCTACATGCGGCTGCTGACCCCGTTCCTTGTCCGCGCCTGGCACGGGCGGATGCTGAACATCCACCCGAGCCTGCTTCCGGCCTTTCCCGGCCTGCACACGCACGAGCGTGCGCTGGCGGCCGGGGTGAAGCTGCACGGCTGCACGGTGCATCTTGTGACCGAGGCCATGGACGAAGGCCCGATCCTGGCGCAGGCAGCGGTTCCCGTGTTGGCGGACGACGACGCCGACCGCCTGGCAGCGCGGGTGCTGGCGCAGGAGCATGTCATCTATCCGCTGGCGCTGCGCGCTTTCGCCGAGGGGCGTCCGGCGGCAACGGCGCGGGCCGATGCCGTACTGCGCAACCCCTTGCCGAGCGAACGAAGCCTCGCCTAGAAAACAGCAGGATCAAGATCCGCGAATTCGGGGCAACGCATGTCAGACCAAGGCACCATCATCCATCAGACGACCGCCGCCCCGACCGACCCGACACTGTTTCTCGAAGATCGCCAGAAGTTCTGGGGCGGCTTCATGAATGCGACGCTTGGCATGGTCATTTTCATGATCGTGCTGCTGGTCGGGATGGCGGTGTTCCTGCTCTAACAATCTCGCCCCCGCCCTGCGGGTGAGGGGCCGAGATCGCTGGCCCTTCCCGGTACGTCCTTCACCACCCGACGTCCTTCACCACGCGCTTGGGTCGACCCCTCCCGCGAGGCGGGAGAGGACTTCCGCACTACCCGAGCATCTCGCTGCCGGAGAAGAAGAACGCGATCTCGATTGCGGCGTTCTCGGCGCTGTCCGATCCGTGCACAGAATTCGCCTCGATGTTCTCGGCGAACCGCGCACGGATCGTTCCTTCCGCCGCCTTCTTCGGGTCCGTCGCGCCCATCACCTCGCGGTTCCTCGCCACCGCGTTCTCGGCCTCCAGCACCTGCACCACCACGGGCCCGGAAATCATGAACTCCACCAGGCCGCGATAGAATGGCCGGTCTTTGTGAACGGCATAGAACGCCTCGGCCTGTGCCTGACTAAGGTGGAGCCGCTTCTGCGCGACAATGCGCAGGCCGGATTCCTCCAGCACCGCGTTAATCTGGCCGGTGAGGTTTCGCCGCGTGGCGTCGGGTTTGATGATCGACAGCGTGCGCTCGATGGCCATGTCGGGCCTCCTGGAAATTCCATTTTCGCGCGGCTCACTAGGCGTTCCAGACCGCTTCGGCAACTGGCCGGTCTGCCCGTGGTGTGGCAGCATTGGCGCATTATCCACGGAACGCAAATCGATGCTGCAACGGATTGAATTCACCCCCGACGCGCCGGCGCCGCTGGCTGGTATTCGCGTCGTCGATGTCTCGCGCCTGGTCGCCGGCAACATGCTCAGCCTGCAACTGGCCGACCACGGCGCCGAGGTCATCAAGGTCGAGGATCCGCGCACCGGCGATCCGCTGCGTGCGTGGCGCTGGAAGGGGCAGAGCCTGTATTGGAAGGTCTACGCGCGGAACAAAAAGAGTCTTGCGCTGAACCTGCGTCCGCAGGAAGGCCGCGACGTGCTGCTGGAGCTGCTGGCTGCGTCGCACGTGCTGATTGAGAACTACCGGCCCGGTACGCTCGAGGAAATGGGCCTCGGCCCCGACCTGCTGCACCATCGCAATCCGAAGCTGATCATCGTACGCATCACCGGTTTCGGCCAGGACGGTCCCTACCGCGACCGCCCCGGCTTCGGCACGCTGGTGGAGGCAATGTCGGGTTTCGCCGCAAAGAACGGCTTCGGCGACCGCCCGCCGGTGTTGCCGCCGTTGGCGATGGCCGACATGGTATCGGGCCTTTACGGCGCCTACGGCGTGATGGTGGCACTGCGTGTGGTGGAACAAGGCGGGCGCGGCCAGGTGATCGATCTGCCACTGCTGGAGCCGATCATATCCGTGCTCG
>JASHVB010000014.1 GCA_030039695.1 Acetobacteraceae bacterium | reverse complement strand
ACCAACGAACGCCGCATCTTCACTCGGCCGGAACTTACGGTCGAGGCGTTAGAGGCTTCCGCCTCGCTTCCCACCGAGTTCAAGGCCACGGAGATCGGCGGCGCGTTCTACTGGGATGGCGGCTATCTCGGGAATCCTGCGCTCACCCCACTTCTCGACGTCTCGAAGGATTTGCTCCTAGTGCTCATCAACCCGCTTCACTACGGCGAGCGGCCACCGTTCAGTGCCGCGCAGATTCAGGATCGGCTCAACCAGATCATCTTCAACGCGTCGGTTGTCCTCGAACTGAACGCGCTCGAAGCCGTCAACAGGGTTCTGGCCGCGGTCGGCGGTCCGGTCGAGAAGCCGGGCGGCGGACGCTACGAGCCGGTCCGCTTTCATCTCATCCGTAACGACCGATTCATGGAAGGTCTGGGCTATGTGTCAAAGCAGAGCACGTCATGGACGTTGCTGGAAGCGTTGTTTCAGGCGGGTCGCCGCGCCGCGGACGCCTGGCTTGCGCAGAATCGCCAGCGGATCGGCATCGTCTCCTCAGCCGATGCCCGTGCAGATCTTCTGCGCGTGCTTGAGGCCACGGCGTCATGAGTATCGGCTACCGAGATTTGATGTCCTGGCATGGCTGAATTGGATCGGCGCCGATGGCGTGGGCGCGGTGCCGGAAGGTAGCGCTGAGCGTCCTCTCCAGATGGCTTCCCTATTGCATGAGAAAGTTGATGCGTTGGTCTCGCGGCTAGGATGCTATTCTCGCGCTCACGCGCGAGGAATTGGGGAGCTAACCGTTGCTCGGCAGGCGAATGGCACGCTTCAATCGTCAGGTACTAAATCACTTGACGCGACCGATTGCCCGTCGCCTTCCGGGATTCGGAGTCATTATTCACCACGGTCGGCGGAGCGGCCGCATTTACGAGACACCCGTCAATGTGTTCCGCTGCGTTGACGGCTACGTGGTCGCGCTGACCTACGGCGCCGGTGCCGACTGGGTGAGAAACGTGCTTACCGCTGGTGTCTGCGACGTCATCACCCACGGTCGCCGCATGCGGGTCGTCGTTTCACACATCCAGCGTGACGAGCGGCTGCTCCCGGTCCCGCCTATCGTCCGGCCGATACTGCGGCTAATTCACGTTGCGGACTTCCTCCACCTGATCTCGCCACACCCGGCGGATGAGGCCTCGCTTCCGTAATTCCGATGGTTGGCCCAGCGAAGGTGCAAGATCACCCGAGCCAGGTGGTGCCGAACGTCCGGTTCTGGGATAGTATGGCAGACGTACCTATACCCGTGTTGGGGCAAGATCCGCTGTCATTTCCCGGATCGTCAACAATGCGCGTTAGAGCGCCAAAGGCCGCAGCATCAGCAGGCACGGATTGTCCTGGTTCCACAGCGTTGGAAATTCCTCGATATGCAGAAACCCCATGGCTTCGTAGAAACGACGTGTGATAGCATAATTGGGATCAGAACTTGACGGCGCGAGGGTTTTGACGGTCAGAAACCGAGCGCCCTGCAAAGCTGCAAATTCTGCTGCTGCCTCAATCAAACTACGTCCGACGCCACGGCGATGCCATTTGCGTTTAACACCAAGCACATATAGCTCCGTAGCGATGGTCGTGCGCGCCTTCATCGATACGAAGCCCAAAACATCGCCATTCGGCGCAAAGCAGGCTAGCATCGGCAGATCCTTGGCTGCGGCGACAAACTGTTCGTTCGAAGCAGGGATGCCAAACCAATCGGGAAGCGATTCTATGACTTCCCTACAAATGGTACCGCGACGTCCGGTGTCACAAATCGAAATCTGCCTAAGACGGGCGCACTGGTTCGGGGGCGACGCACCGCAAGGGTCGCCGATCCGTTTTTCAAAGACAATTTCATAGGGCACATAGCCCGCCCGTCGGTAGGCCGTTCGCGCCGACGCATTAGGGGCGAGCGAGGCGAGGCGCATGCGCGAGATGCCGCTCAGAGTCAGATGTCGCTCAATGGCGAAGAGCAGGTCGGCGGCTATGCGCTGTCCGCGATACACCGGCATGACACACACACGTCGGAGACATAGCCTATCCGATTCGAATCGATTGTCTCCGCGAGATTTGTCTCGGTTGCAACCCAGCCTGCGACGAAGCCCGCAAACGTCCCCGCGACCTCGGCAATCAACACGAGTCCGTCGTGCGCAACCTGTTGCCGCAGCCACGCCAGATAGGCATCGGCGATCTGCTCTCCGGGCAGTCGCGTCGCGTGCAAGCGCCTTTCGTATTCATTCAATTCGACCACTGCTCGTCGCAGGTTCGCGGTATCGCCCGGTGTGGCTAGCCGGATAAGGCACCGGCTCGACCCTTTCCGTACATGGGCGCCAAGACGCGTCAGCAATGCGTCGGGGTCGTGCAGAACACGGCAGCCTTTTGAGATCACCCGCCGGGTGCCCCCGTCGATCGGGGCGATTCCAGCCCATGCAAGTGGCGCGACGGTGATTTCAACATCAGGGCCCGAACTCAGCTGGATACGGCGCGACCACACAGCCCCATATTCCTCATCCGACCACCTCGCGACCCCGACTCCGGCACTCGACCAATTGATTGTCTCAAGCCAGAAACGATCAGCCCGCAGGGCGACTGGCGCAGCGGCAAGCACCATAAGGTCGATATCGGAGGCTGGCCCCGCCGTTCCACGCGCGTGCGAGCCAACAAGGGCAATACCGCGAATATCCGGTCGCGATTTCGCCCACTGGACGATCGCTCCGACAATGCGAGCCGAGCGTTCGGCCGATCCGATCATGGTTGGATCTCCGCCGACGAAATTTCAACTTGGAGCAAGGCTGTCGGCACGGTAGCCCGGCGAGCGTCAGTTTTCGAGACTCGCACCACGGTCACCCAGCGAGCGACATGGATCGAGACCAGACCGGCGCCTCAGTGTGGGAAGTTGCCCTTGAGCAGTGAGCAGGTGTCGTCCGACGTGGCCCATTTGTCACGACGAGCGGCAGCGGGATCGAATCGCTCTTGGGCGGAGGAGATGGGTGAAACCAGCGCCTACAGTCCACACACGTTCTGGTGTCGATGCGCCAGATCGGTGAGCTGCGCGAAATTGTGGAGGCCGTCCTATTCTTGGCCTCAGACGAGGCAAGCTTTGTCACCGGCATGACGCTGAGAATTGCCGGTGGGCGATGGCGGCACGAAATCGACTGCCCGAAATCGACGGCCCTGAAATCGACTGCCCTTGAAGGTCGGAATTGCGCAAGGGATACTCGGCGCCAGAGCAATCTGCCGTCGAGGGAGGCCAGGAAACCGCATGGTGACATCGGCTATTGAGACGGCCGACGAGCCGGATCAGGCAACGTTTGAGGCGTTGCGTCAAAGCATTGCCGGCGTGCTGGCGGAACAGTGTGGCGGCACTGAGGTGCACGCGTTCATCGACGGCAAGAGCACGCTCGATCAGGCGCTTTGGGCCCGGGCCGGGGCGCTCGGGTGGCTTGGGGTCGGAATTCCAGAGCAGTTCGGCGGTCTTGGCATGGGCGTCCGGGGTCTCGCCATCCTGCACGGCGAGCTGGGGCGGCAATGCGCGCCAGGACCCTATGTCGCTACCTTGTCGGCGGCCCAAGCGATCGCCGAAACCGGCGGCGACGACATTTGCCAGACTTGGCTGCCGCGGCTGGCTGCCGGTGAGATCAGTGCCGCCGTGCCGGCCGTGCTCGATGCGCGTAACCTCACCCGCTCCGGTGCCGGAGTATCTGGCGCGCTGCGCTGTCTAGGTTCCGCGGACGCGGCCTTCGTTCTCGCGCCCGCGGGCGATTCTTGGGTGATTGTCGAACTTGCCGGCGCCGAGATCACCGCGGCGCCGATGTGGGACCGCACCCGGGACGTGATCGACGTGCGTCTGACGGACGCCATGCCCATTGCGGTGCTACCGGATGCGTCGGCGACCTATGGAGCGCTGACACGGGGCATGGCGCTTGCCGTCGCCGCCGACAGCGCCGGTGGTGCGCGGTGCATCACCGAACGCACCATCGCCTACATGAAAACCCGGGAGCAATTCGGCCAACCGATTGCGGGGTTTCAGGCCTTGAAGCACCGCGCCGCCGACTTGGCGACGAAGCTGGCCGTCGCGGATGAGATGGTCAGGCATGCGCTCCAGCGTACCGCCGCGGACGAACCTGACGCCGACATATGGGTTTTGCTGGCGAAATCCGAAGTCACCGAAGCCTGTGTGTTCATCACCACTGACTGCGTGCAATTGCACGGCGGCGTCGGATTCACCTGGGACTTCGATGCCCACATCTTTCTCAAACGGGCGCGCATGAACGAAGTACTGATCATGGCGAATTCCGCCTTGCGCGATCGAGCCGTTGCCGCACTTGCCGCTATGACCGCGACCGGGCGTTCCGCGTTGGAGCTGGGACTATGAGCATCCTTGACTCGCAGCATGACCTCCCCGCCTTCCGCCAGGAAATTCGCAACTGGCTGGCCAATGTCGTGACGCCCGACTGGAAGGCTCGGATGGTTCGGGCCTCAAACGAGGAATACACTGCGTTCCAGCGCTGGTGGATGACCGAGCGGAGCAAGGTTGGTCTCGCCATTCCGCACTGGCCGAAGGAGTACGGAGGCGCGGGCCTTTCGCTGCGCCACCTCATCGCCGTCGCCGACGAAATGGCGCGTGCGGATGCGCCCCAATCGCGGATGTTCACCATTTCGCTGATTCATATGCCCGGCACGCTGCTGCCGCATGGCACCGAGGCGCAAAAGCGCCGCTATCTCGCAGGTGTCGCGAAAGGCGAGGTTTGGTGTCAAGGATTCTCGGAGCCGAATTCCGGATCCGACCTTGCATCATTGCGCTGCCGGGCGGTGCGGGATGGCGATCATTACGTGATAAATGGGCAGAAGATCTGGTCGTCATATTCGATGTACGCCGATTACTGTCTGCTCCTAACCCGGACCGACCCGAACGCGCAGAAGCACCGCGGCATCACCTACTTCATCATGGACATGCGGTCTCCGGGCGTGGAGGTGCGGCCGATCCGACAGGCCAACGGCCGTGCAGAGTTCGGTGAGCTTTTCCTGACGGATGTCCGGATTCCGGCCGAGAACATAATCGGTGCGGAGAACAATGGCTGGCGAGTCGCGCAGGCGACACTCGCCTCGGAACGCGGCGTCATCGCGTTCGAAGGCGGCGAGCGGCAACGCTACGAGATCGAGGCGTTCTACCGCAAGTCGCTGGAGAGTGGCGCGGCCTGGCTGCGGGATGTACAGCTTCATCGTGAGTTTGTCGTTTTCCTCGCGGAAATGCAGGCGTCACGGCGTCTATTGCGGCGCGTACTGGAGGAGAGCGAGACGCCCGGGGCGTCCGCCAGCGTCCTGCCGTCGATTGTCAAGCTGTCCGCGACCGTGTTGCGCCAGCGGATCTGCTCTTTCATGGTCCGGACCGCGGGCGTGGATGGCCAGACATTCGCGACGTTGGCGGAGGAACCGTTCGCCAGCCCGATGTTCGACTTCCTGAGCGCATTTTCTGGCACCATCGCAGGCGGAACCAACGAAATCCAGCGGAATATCGTCGCGGAGCGTGGTCTGGGCATGCCACGGGTCTGACGGGACCCTGACAACCATGCGGGCAGCAACGCCACATTGGTCGTCAGCCATGGCGTCAGCAGCGCGATCGTATCGGAAGTGCAGAAGTCAGCGCGACGCGGAATGGTCTCGGGCAATTAAGTGATGCCGCTGGTGAATGGATGGCATTGACCCGGCTTGCTCCCGGTTGCTCGTCGCACGCTAGCGGTGGCGATGCAGACTGCATCGACCGAACGTGTAGCCGCCCTGCGCCGCCATGCTTCAGCTTGGCAACGAACTGCTCGATCGGATTCGGGTCTGGACGGCTGTTTTGGCAGGAAGATCAAGCTGGCCCCAACCGAGCGTATGGCTTGGCGAACCGCTTTGCGCCAGCGTCTGGCAAGGTCATCGATTGTGCATGTGAAGGTGCGATCGCCTCCGTAATAATATCCGGTGTTTTGGCTAGCCAGGTGCGTGAATCTTTGATGGTCCACGCCTTCCTCCGATCGCGGGCGGGCCGAGGCCCAATGGTAAAGGCTATACCGCAAGGTCGAGGGGCCGCTGGCCGCTCGCGCACAACAGTCCAACCGCGCCGCTTGCACCCGCGTGTCCACGCCGGGGCCAGTCACGAGCGCCGTCAGCTCGGCGCTACCGTAGGCAATCGGCAACTGCCGCTCTGAAGGGCAGTCATCACCGAAACGTCCTTCCCCCATCGGATACCGGACTGCTATAGTCCCGCAATGGACATGTCATCTAGTTCGATCTCGGCCCAGTCTGTCTCACTCAAGCCAGTGCCGCAGCTGATCTTTGCCAGCCGCTGGTTGCAGGTGCCGCTGTATCTCGGCCTGATCGTGGCGCAGATTGTCTACGTATTCCTGTTCCTCAAGGAACTGTACCAGCTCATCCAGCACGCCATGACGTTCGACGAAGAGCACATCATGCTGATCGTGCTGGGGCTTATCGACGTGGTGATGATCTCGAACCTTCTGGTGATGGTGATCGTCGGCGGCTACGAGACCTTCGTTTCTCGCCTGAGGCTGCACCGTCATCCGGACAATCCGGAATGGCTAAGCCACGTAGATTCCGGGGTACTGAAGGTCAAGCTGGCGATGTCGATTATTGGCATCTCCTCGATCTCGCTCCTGCGCAGCTTTGTGGAGGCGCACTCGCTCGGCATGCCAGGGTCGAAAATTACCGGCGAAGCGGTGATGTGGCAGACGATCATCCACTCCATCTTCATTCTTTCGGCCATCGGGATCACTTACGTCGACCGGCTTAGCTCGGCGCCCAAACCAAGCCACGACAATAGCGGCGGCTAATTGCCGGATTTCGGCCTGGGCATGCACAGCTGTTCGCGGGACATATCCCATCGCAATGCCGGGTGCTGGGCTACCTGAGCTTCAAACAGCCCCGCACGAGCACCGGTATGTGGGAAGACCGCTGATGCGCCGGCTTTCCATTTCCGGTCTTCGGCATCAGCAATCCGATTGACCGCAATCGATACCCCACTGTCTGCCCTGCCGGCATCGTCGATCAGTGTTCACGAAGGGTGTCAGCCCGTGAGTTTCCTGTGCCGGCGGGTATCGCCGACAAATACAAGGCCGGTGGCAGGTCGTCGTTGGTGGCTCGCTCAAGGTGTTACAGCAGGTCATGGATGGCGGCCCATTGCCGCGCCGACGCTTGACGACCGTAGGCAGCGACGCGGACCTCGACGCGCGCATAGGTGATGGTGGCCGGCCATCAGGTGAGTCGGGCGGCGGCGTTAACGGGCATCCAACAATGTGCCACGGAGGGCGTCGGACCGCGGCGGCTCCGGTGATCGGGTGGCAGTCCCGGGGTCCACTTAAGGCGACCCTCGGGGGCAGCTGTGACAGTCTCACTTAGCGTTCCGGTGCGACGCCTCCCGGCTCACCCGTCCCCTTGGCGGCTAGCACGATGCGGCGGTTCTCGCCACGCCGCCCCTGCCGCTGGGCTTGCGCCAGGAACCGCAGCACCTCCGCTTTGTTCTTCGCCGCCACCGCCGGTTCCAGGTGCGCGTTGATTTTCGCCCGTGCCGAAGTGTAGCCGGGCGGTCCCGGCACGGTCAGAAACACCGGCACCTGCGCCGCGACCGCCGCGGCAACAGTCTCCGCCAGTCCCTCCGCTTTCAATGCCGCACGATTCAGTAGGGTGATGGAAACGCCCAGTCGCCTAGTCCCATCGGGCTCGATCTCGCCGGCAAGTTCCACCAGTACCCCTGACCGATCGGGGCGCAGCGGCTCACGTACCCACTTCAGCTGCCGCCAGCCACAATAGAAGGTTCGGCAGGTATGCGGTCGGGTAGCGTAGATCGAGCAGCCCTGACTCGGCTTCAGATGCGGGCAACGGTACCCCTGAACTTTCCTTAGTTCTGGGTCGTCGATCGTCAGCATGACGCAGCATACATCGCAGGTGCCACAGCTCCGGCCTTCGATCAGGCTGGTTTCGGTGCTGTCTCCTTGGTTAAAGACGGCGTCGGGCATCCGACTATCCTTTGCATTCCGCCGAGGCTCGAGACGCGACTTCGATACCGATTATAGGGCGCCTCGCGGATGGCTGACCAGTTCCGCCGCGACGTGGGCGGCCGGGCTGGCCACGTGCCCTGTCCGGTCCGTAGGGGAGAAGAGGAGACGTGGCGAGAGCAGGCGTCCTCTGCGGTGCGGGGTTCCATCGTTGCGCGTTGTACGTTCGGCAAACGGGGAAGTGACGCCTAGCGACCAGCGGAATTGAACATCGATACCGACAACCAAGGCAAGTCCCAATGACGCCTCTATCGGCGACAGGAGTGATTTATCTGTCTGGGCTTACAGACACGTGGGTCGCATAGGCGGCATTTCGGTGATTCGGTAGCCCGCCCGCGGAGCTGCGGACGAATCTCTCCGAATGAGCATCACCGACGCTGCGGAGACGCCAGCCAACCCGCGAGTCAGGGCCGGTTTGCGTCTCCAGATCGGCGCACTTTTCACTGTGGTGTACCAGACTGGTAAAACGTTTCTGATGGGACGTAAATCCGTCTTTCCGGTGTCGGGTGTGCAGAGGCAAACCGGTCATTGGTCCTGAGGCCCGCCTTCAGTCTGGGCCCGCGGTTGCGATCAATCGTGTTGCTAGTGGCGAAGCTGGCCTGGCCTTGGCTTCGGCTTCGGCTCAAAGAGACTTAATCCCCTGCGGAATCCCGATCGTGCAGCTGCTGTCGCAACAACCGGAGTTTAAAGATAATCGTCGCCATCAAAGTACGGGCGCAGTGCTTCGGGCAGCTGTACTCTGCTACCAACTGCCTGGTGATCCTCTAGGAGCGCCGCAGGATACGTCGCATAGCGATAGCCGCATTATTGAGCGTGTGTAGGAAACGCCCGCTGTCATCTTCGCCCCGGTACCGAATGTTTGCTCGTGGTCCCTGCCAGGCATGCAGCGTCGATCAACTTTGGGTCTTTCGGTATCTTCGCGGAGTGGCACCGGGGCGTCGACGTGATTCGTACCCAGCTTGCCAACTCCCTTGTTGCCAACCGAACAGTCGACAGCCTGATTCGGCAGCTCGAGATCAGCCGGACGCGCTTCCACATTTGCCAACAGTCGAGCGGGTCAGCGAGCAGATCCCATCGGATCATCGCAACAAATCATGAGCGGCTCGACTTCATTGAACTGATGGGCTCGTCCAAGGCCGCAGACGTCTCGGCCGCCGCTGCCTGCAGCCCGACGGAAGCAAGCAAAGCAGCCAGCGATCAGCTCACGTGGCAGGGCCGCAGAGTTGACTGCAACAAACGCCCTATCGGGACCCGGGCCAGCGCGGTGGATGGTGGCGGCCAACAGGTCCTTGCCGGTCTCGGTCTCGCCTCGCAGCCGCATCGGCGTGCGCAACGCCGGGTAGCGCTGTGTCGGCGGCTCGACAGTTTGCGTCCGGGTCTCCGTGGCGCTGCAATCGGCCGGCCTCGCCCTCGATCCAGCTCGTAAGTCTGTTGCCTCAGCCGACCGTTGCCGGAGACTTCGCCCCCGAACTCCGCATGTCCTCGCCGCGCCCCTTTTGTCGGACTACTGCCTTGACGTCTGGCCGCGGTTGCCGCACCGTTAGTCGAACTTGCTGCGCGGTACAAGGTTCCCACCGGCCGACGGTGCCAGAGACACCCAGGACCAGGGCAACTTCGCAGTCGCGCAGCAGTGCCGATGGCTTCGGTGCGTGCTGTAGGTTGATCGTAGAAGAACGTCTGCAAAGGCAGGAAGCGCATCATGTGTGCTGACCTGAAGTTGCAAGGGTCAACGCTTGGCGGAAATCGGTTGCATTTACCCAATATGCAGCGCGCGCAGGTGTGTACGCTGAGCGTGCCTAGCGCGCCCAGCTTTGCGTCGTGCAGGCCGGGGGCACTGACGAACGGCAATCCCTGTCTGAGTCGCGAGAGCAGCGTGGGGGACCGCCGCCGGTAGACAATCCGGACAGATCAATCACCGCAGGAGGAGACTGGACGATGGCGAAGCAAGACGATATCGCTCTGATGGCGCACCTGATGCGACGTGCGGGATTCGGAGCGACACGCGACGAACTCGAGGCTCGTGCAGCCAAGGGCTATGACGCGACGGTCGAGGAGTTGCTGCAGCCCGAAACGCAGCCGCCGGTCGATCCATACGTGCTGCTGCGCCATCAACCGGCGGCGTTGCTGCCCGGAGGGCAGCCGCCGATGGGCAACGTCAACTACATGTACTATCTGGTGAACACGAAGCGGCCGCTGGAAGAAAAGATGGCCCTGTTCTGGCACCACGTGTTCGCGACCGGCAATTCAAAGGTCGACAACTATGATCAGTTGCTGGAGCAAATCGACCTGTTCCGGAAACAAGGCATGGGCAACTACCGCGACCTTTTGTTGAAAATCGCGAAGAACCCGACCATGATCTTCTGGCTGGACAACAACCAGAACCACGGCACCGCGGTGAATGAGAATTGGGGGCGCGAACTGCTGGAATTATTCAGCCTCGGCGCCGGGAACTACACCGAGAAGGACGTGCGCGAGGCCTCACGCGCGTTCACCGGATGGACATTTGAAACCAAGTTGCCGCGGCTCCCTTATGGCCGGTTCCCGTGGAAGTTCGAGTATCGTCCGGAAGACCACGACGACGGTGAGAAGGAGTTCCTCGGCCACAAGGGCAACCTTAACGGCGAAGACATCATCAACATCATCGTCCAGCAACCAGCATGTGCCAAATTCATCTGCCGGCACTTGTACAACTTTTTTGTCGCCGACGAACCGCAGGTGCCGGCCTGGCCGATCGAAGCACCGCGCGATCCGCAGGCCATCGAAGCGCTGACGAAAGTATTCCGCGAATCAAAGTGCGAGATGAAACCAGTGCTGCGCGCGCTGTTTATGTCAGATTTCTTCAAGAACGCCCGCTACCAGCACCTCAAATCGCCAGCCGAAGTGGTCGTCGGCACGCTACGCGTTGTCGGGGGCTACGAACTGCCGAAGCCGGGCTATGGTGAACTCTCGATGCAACCCGCCTATATGGGGCAGGATCTGCTCAACCCACCGTCGGTCGAGGGCTGGCACACTGGCAAGGAGTGGATCAACAGCGGCTCCTTGATGTCGCGTATCAACTTCGTCGCCTCGCAGATCGGAAACCCCGACCTGCCCGGCGTGCAGGCAATCATCCACCGTCTGCAGGCACAGGGGACAAAGACGCCAGAGCAATTGGTGGACAACTGTCTCGACTTGCTCGGTCCCGTCCAGGTCGGCGCTGATACCAGGAAGGAACTGACGAACCAGGCCAAGCAGTGGGGTGAAATTCGCTGGGACAATGACGCCGATCGCCAGAACGCTGCACAGCGTGCCGCCGAGATGCTGCAGCTCATCGCGGCGACGCGTGAATACCAGTTCGGTTGAAGGCACACAAACACAGAATGAGGACAGGAGGAACCGGAATGTCCGCAACACAGGCAACGCAGAAGGACCCCGTACTGGTCGTCCTGCAGCTGACCGGAGGCAATGACTACCTCAACTCCGTGATCCCGTACAATAACGGGCTATACAGAGACAACCGCAAGGCTGTAGGCATCGCTGACAGCGACATGCTCCACCTCGACCAGGCGCACGCCATCCCGAAATACATGGCGCCGCTGAAGAAGTTCTGGGACGATGACAACCTCGCCATCATGCATGGCGTCGGCTACCTCGACTCGCCGCGCTCCCACTTCCGCTCGATGGACATCTGGCACACGTGCGAGGCCGAGAAGGTCGGCACCGAAGGTTGGCTGGGCCGCGTGGTTCGCGAGTTCGACCCGAAGAAGGAGAATGTCGTCACCGCTGTCAGCTTCGGTCCCTGCCTGTTCCGCGCACTGGCAGTACCCAATGTCCCTGTGGCCTGCGTGGCAGGACCGCTTGAGCAGTACGGGTTTCTGCCCAGCATTCGCGACCAGGCACAGCGTCAGAAGATGCTGGAAACGTTCGCGCACATGTATCAGCCGATCGAGGGCAGTGGGGTGATGGACTACCTCGGCACTACCGGCCTCGATGGACTAAAGGGTGCCGACATTCTGAAGGTGGCGCCGGGCCGCTACAAGTCGACCGTGCAATACCCGAACACTGCGATTGCGCGGAAGCTTAAGGGCGTCGCCCAGGTGCATCTCGCCGGTCTTGGGACGCGGGTGTTCTACTGCGACCATGGTAGCTTCGATTCACATGCCGGGCAGGCTCCGCTGCATGCCGGTCTGTGGACCGCCGTCGCCGAGGGGCTCGAGGCTTTCATGGCCGACCTGAAAGAGCATGACGCCTCCGACAACGTCATCGTACTCATGTTCTCTGAGTTCGGCCGCCGCGTGCGCGACAATGGCTCCGGCACCGATCACGGTGCCGCCGGCGCGACGTTCGTCCTCGGCGACAAGGTGAAGGGTGGCCACTACGGCGAATACCCATCGCTCGAGGCGAACAAGCTGGTGCAGGGCGACCTCAACCCGAGCATGGATTTCCGCGGTATCTACTCGACCATTCTCGACAAATGGCTGGGTCTGAACCCGGCGCCGATCGTGAACGGCACCTACGAGAAGCCGGCCTTCCTGCACTAGGCCCGGTGGACTCCAAGCTGCCCTCGGTCCCTGCACCGGCTGCCGGGAACGAGGGCGGATGTCGGCTTGAATGGATTAAGGGAGGAGGCTATGGCACTTACAACAGTCGTCCGCGGCAGGGCCTATGACTGGAGCCACGCCATCGGGCGTGGCGCCGCGACGGGCACCGGGTTCAACTACGTCCAGACCATGTGCCTGGGCCGCGACGGCGACATCTACACCGCCAATCGCGGCAACGAGAACAACTTTGGCATGCGTGTGAACCGCATCCGACTTGGTGGCGCTGGCGACGAGGAATTACTCGCCGAGTTCTTCCAGTACGGCGAGGGCGATGGAAAGGCCACGTGGCCGTTCGGCGTTGCCGTGGGCAACGACGGGCGCGTGTATTGCTCGGACGAGTGGGCCAACACAATCTCGGTGTTCGATTCGGACGGCAAGTTCCAGTATAGGTTCGGCTCGACCGGTAGCGGCGATGGCCAGCTGGTCCGCCCGGCCGGCATGGTTTGCGAGAAGAACGGCAACCTCATCGTTGTGGACAGCGGCAACAACCGCTTGCAGGTGTTCTCCCCGGAGGGGAAGGTTCTTGCCACGTGCGGCAAAGCTGGTTCAGGTGAGGCCGAATTCAATCAGCCGTGGGGCATCACACTTGACCAGTCCGGCAACATCTACGTGGCGGACTGGAAGAACCATCGTGTTCAGAAGTTGTCACCGCAGGGCCATTTCATCATGAGCATCGGCAGCTACGGCACGGTTCCCGCGGATCCGAATGCCTATGCCGTCACCTATCTGGGGCCGTTCGTTTCCAGCCTGCCGGTATCCGAGTATCCAAAGGCTGGACTGCTGAACCACCCGACCGACGTCGCCGTAGATCCGGAAGGCGACATCTATGTCACCGACTGGGGCAACCACCGGGTCTGCATTTTCGAAGCCGACGGTACGCCCCTGACTAACCTTCTTGGCGACGCGCAGGCGATGTCCAAGTGGGGCCAGCAGAGTGTGGACGCCAACCCGGACATGATGAAGGCGTATCGACGGGTGCGTAACCTAGAGCCGCTGTGGCGCTTCTGCTTCCCTACGGCGGTGGACTTCAATCCGGCCACGAGCGAGATCATTGTGGCCGACAGCCAGCGAAACCGCCTGCAGGTCTACCGCAAGGTTCGTGACTACGTCGATTTTCAGGCGAATCTGTAGGGGCGTGCCGGGCGTCTTACGCAAACGCGTCACACGCCCGAACGTATAATTGCTGAATCCTCTGGTCTCCCGAGCAGGGGGCCAGAGGGGATCAGCCCATAGGAGGACAGCATCGTTCGCGCAGACGCAGGGGTCGATGGAGCTGCGCATGGCCGCGTTCTGGATGCCCTAAGACCCCGATGATCTCGCCAGACTCGGGCGTTCGCATCTATTTGGCACATGATGTTTTTCACTCGCGCGGGTTTGAAGGACTATTTCTTGATTGCCGCTAACCCGAACATCCACAGGCACACCCCACGTTGAGCCTCTCGGGAAGGTGAACAATGCAGTTAAAGCGCTTCCTGATGATCTGCGACAGGGCAAGGTAAGAAGGCCAAATCAAATTGACGGTGCGACGGAATCATCTCGTCGGACACCTGCGCTGGCCCCCGTACGGCAGGTAGGGTGTCTGGGTTCCCGTCGCAATCACTTGTTTCCGAACGATTAACTATTGCAAAATGGAAGGAGTCCCTGACGATGACCGGGCATCCACCTTCTGTGGTCGCCGCCGCTGTCTTTGACACGAAGCCCTACGATCGGGAGGCGCTGCAACGGGCCTCAGCGAACCATGCAATCCAGTGGCACTTTCTTGAGTTCCGTCTGACGCAAGATACTGCCTCAGCTGCGATGAATTCTCGAGCAGTTTGCGTATTTGTCAACGACCAGTTGGACCAGCCTTGTCTGGAGAGTCTGGCAAAGCAAGGTGTCGAACTGGTAGCCCTTCGCTGTACAGGATTCAATAACGTGGACATGGACTACGCTAGGCAGTTGAATCTGACCGTGACGCGAGTCCCTGCCTATTCGCCGCATGCTGTGGCCGAACATGCTGTTGCATTGCTACTCACCCTGAACCGCAAAACCCATCGCGCATTCAACCGTGTGCGCGAGCTGAACTTTTCACTTAACGGACTTGTAGGCTTCGACCTTTACGCCAAGACTGCAGGTATTGTGGGCACGGGTAAAATTGGGCGCGTCACTGCGCAGATTCTTCGCGGGTTTGGGATGAGAGTCCTGGCCTATGACCCCTTTCCGAATCACCAATGGGCGAATCAAACCGGAGTGGAATACGTCGAAGCTATCTCCGTATTGCTACGAAATAGCGACGTGGTTTCCCTGCATACCCCGCTTACCCCAGAAACTCGGTACACCATCCGTGCCGAGACAATCGAGTTGATAAGGCCTGGCAGCATACTTATTAATGTGAGCCGAGGGGCGTTGGTGAATACCAAGGCGTTGATTCAAGCGCTAAAGTCTGGCCGCCTCGCTGGAGTTGGGCTTGACGTGTATGAGGAAGAGGAGGGCATCTTCTTCGAGGACCTTTCCGGCAGCGTGCTTCACGACGATGAACTGGCGCGGTTACTCACCTTTCCGAACGTGCTTATCACTTCACACCAAGCATTCCTGACAGGCGAAGCACTGGATCAAATCGCCCGTACCACTGTTGCCAACATCTCTGCCCTGGCCGGTCAAGGCGGGTTCGTCGAAGGTTCGGTGGTGACCTAAATACTGACATCCGATTGTGATAACGTGCCGGCCGCTCGGTGTGTCCCGAGCGGCTGGCAGGCGCGGTCGAAGCAGCATCTGTCACAGCGGGCGAGGCGGGATGCAGCGCTGGCAGAGGCAAGCCATATTGCGAGACCGGATCGAGCGGCACGTACGGCACGCCACGGCCTCGCGCTGAACTTGCGGCCAGTGGCATCCAGGTTGACGGCAAACCGGTTGCGCGCTTGATGGCGCATTCTGGGATTGCAGGCGTGGCCCGGCACGAGTTTGTCGGTACCACAACGGCGCGGAGGTGCTGACTGACCGGACTTCGGAGAACGTTGCCAAATGGCTAGCGGCACATTCCGACCACCATGGCCTCTACGCCGAAGGTGGCTGAGATGGTCCGCCCGGAGGCACCGCAAGTCGCCGGAAGCAGTCGCAGTGGGGCAATTCGATGGACACGGCTGACCAATCGTTTGCCGAGCCAGGCGTCACTTCGTTGCGCTAACATCTCACCTCGCTCGATCCGGGGCCCACACGTTCTATCAACGGCTTGGCTACCGGTTTGAGGTGACCTCCCATCTGATTCGGAAGAGCTTGGGATTGTGCTGCACTGAACCGGTGGTGTCAGCTGACCTCATCACGATCGGCCCAACACTGCTGCTGACGGGCTCTCGAACCGGATGTATGCCGGTAATGCTCGACAGAGCCAGGAAGGGAATGAGCAGCGGGCAGAACGTGCATAGGACCATGGAATGTTCCTCCCGAAGCATCTGCCGATTTCTCGACGCGACTACCAATTTAGCACGTTTGCCGAGCGGCAGTCATCATTGCCTTGACTGGTGAGGCTCGGTTACCCCGCGGATGCAGTCGCGAGGACGGTCAACGCGACGCGGATCGCTACCCCACGCCTTATTGGGCGTCGCTATCAGGAGCGCGGGAAAGAATCCAGACAACAACCAAAGGAGGTTCTTAACACCGACCGACTGATCGATAGCACCCAGTAGGGCTGGCTGCATGAGCCCATTCAGCCCCGACCACCGCGGCGATCAGCAAGGGGGGAGAGCAAAAATCAAGCCTGTGACGATTTAAGTCCGAACTTCCACGGCTCTGCTGTCCCGGCGGGAGCGCGGACAACTTGTCCGTTCCTGGCATATCAGCAACGATCGGTCGTGGGGGCGCATGAACGGATTCGTCGGTTTCGCTCGCTTCCGTGACTTGACAGACCGCAACTTGGCGCGCCGTTGCGCTTACGTGACCCACCATTTTCCTCAGCCGCCTAAACTCATCCCCCTGGCATCTACCGATGCCGATGACCCTTGCGTATTCGGCACGCAGCCCGTTCGGACACCACGGGTTGTGGTCACCAAAAGCCGACCTCATTGAAGTGGAGAGCGGCGCGGTGCGGACTGGTATGTCGGAACATACCAGCGAGGTATCCGTTCTGGTGCGCTGCCCGGCCCCCACCCCCCAGGTTCTCGACGGTCTAAACCGCGCTATCCGGCCCGTTCTATGTAGCGGCTCGCGCGCCGCGCATCGCGTCGAGCGAGTACTTCCCCGGACCGATGACGTAGAGAAGGAGAAAACCACCGATAATACTTATATTCTTGTAGAAGTTGATCGCATTCGCGGCACGGGCGGCACCTTCCATGCTCCAGAAATGATGCCCGATAAGCGCGGTCCCCAGCGTGTAGAGTGCCAGGAGGAGGGCCAGAGGCCGGGTCCAGACGCCGACAGCGACCGCGAGTGAGACGAAGAACTCAACCACGATGGCCACCAGCGCGGCGACCGATGGCAGGGGGACTCCCGTCTGTCCCATGTAGCTGACAGTCCCAGAGTAGTGCGTGAGCTTGCTCCATCCGAACACGACGAAAAGCAGGATAAGCAGGATGCGGGCAGCAAGAACGACCTCGTCCCTGACCCGCTGACCGGAGAATGTCGTCATGGTTCGCTCCGTTGGTTTGAAGGTTCGCCGCAGCCGACGGACGCGGCAACATAGTCTCCTCGGTATCCGCCGTGAGCACCTGACGAAGCGGTGCTGGCCGGTTCAGTGCGGATGTTCTCGAACCCGCTGTGGCAACCAGTACTCACGGATCGGCGGTACGAGGGCCGCAATGTTGTGATAGGCGTTTCGGAGGAACGCTTTGCCTCCTGTGCCGGGCCGCGTGCGTGTAAACGGATGTGTGTTGGGTGGACCCCGAAGTTGACCGACGCAGTGCGGCCGCTGCCATTGGATTGCCCCCTCAGATTGATTCTCAACCCCTCATTCTCGGGCACATCGACGATATCCCGCAACTGCTGAAACCGAACCTGCGAACTTCCACGACGAACCATCATTAGGTGAGCGACCCCTACCTGACATCCTGCCGTGAACACGTGCCGATTGGCCTCGTGCTCTGGTGCATAGATCGCGAACACGATAGGCACCGCAAAATCGCGAGCGCCGCTCTATCCGTGGGCGAGGCGATAGGCTGAGCCCAGGACGTCGAATAGATCAATCAGACGCGCCACGTAGTGGTCGTGCACTGCGAACGCAGGCGCGGCCGGGCTCAACATCTGACGTTCGAGGGCATCGACCAGCCGGATCAGCCGGCGCTTGTGCAAACCGAGCCGACGTTGCACCGGGTCAACGACCAACCCGGCGAAGGCGGCGATGGCCGAAGCACCGACCATCAATCCGCCCGTGACCCCCGCGACCAGCAAGGCTGGCGGCGCGACGGGAAACGTCGAGTACCACAGACCGCCGAGGCCGACCCCGAAGGGAAAGGCGGCGATTGCCGACTGCTGAGCCAGCACCGCTGCGAGCGCCGGTCCCAGCGTGATCGCCCCGGGTGTCAGTTGCTTAAGCGCTATGGCACCGGAACTCAGGGCGAGCAGTGACGTGGTGATCTCTGCCGCCGCCGCGCGGGTCGCCGCATAGTTGATCATTGCCTCGTTCAGCCGCGCGGCGAAGGCCGGATCCGCCGAGTGCGCCGCGATTGCCGCCAGTGTTCGTTCCGCCGCCGGTGCAAGCCGCGGGTCCGCAAGGATTGTTTCGGCCAGAGCATCGCGATGCGACGCCCGACCGCGCTGTCGGCAGGGCAGCTCCAGCAGTTCCGTCACCACGAGCCATTCGACGCGGTGGGAGACAGCCGTGCGCAGCAGCAGGCTACGTCCGCCGATGCGCTGGGCAAGCCTGCGGTTGCCGAGCCTGCCGGCGAGCAAGCCCACCGCCTTCAATCCGGCATGCGGCCCGGCGAGCAAAAGGTTCGCCGGTGCTCGCACCACGTCGAGGCCGAGCGCCGAGCGATGCACGGCGAGGCTGCCGCGCAGGCTGAAATTGCGATCGACGAAACCCGATACGCGTTCTCGCCGCGCCGCGAAGTAACGGCGAATGCCATCGTCCACCGCCTGCGCGATCACCGCAGCGGGTGGCCCAGGGGAAGGCGTTGATTTGTCCATCCCCCGCAATATAGTGCCTGTCCCCGACAAGAGGATGGTCGCGAAGTGCGGCAGCCCCGGAATCGTCTCGGGGCTGGTTCACAACGGGGCGCTATTGTCGCGGCGCTGCGGGCGTTGAACTGCAAAATCGAGGCGCCTATGCGCCGGGACTGAAGCCATACGGTCACGAGAGGTAGGTCTTCGGACACTCTGGGCCAACGACTAGGGCAACCGTTGTCGCCGAAGACCTTCATGCGGGGCGATGTGGTCCGGCAACAGGCCTGGCGCGTGCTGTGATAGCAGGGGGGCCGATTTGGTCCCGACCCGGCCGGGGGAGGGCGGGGCGATCGCACGGACCACCGTGCTGCGCGGAGGATCACGATGCTCTCGTGTGCCCCGACCCGTCGAGTTTGGATGCCACCGCGCGTACCACCTCGCGGCCTTGCTACCCTGCCGCGGCGTCCAACCGCGCATTATGCTGGCGACATTGCACTTGTTCGATCGCCGGCCATGTGGCCAGACTCGCCGCCGGCGCCCCGGTGCACCATATTCAACGCCCGTCCCTACCGCAGCGGACAACGTGCCCGCTTGGCGGCTAACGTGGGGAGAGGGGTACCATGCGAACCAGACTCAACGTCAGCCGCTGGAGAGCCATTGCCGCGACATGTGCCTTCTTCGTCGTGGCTCAGGCCGCGCCGGCAATGGCAACAACCGCGCCTCCCAGTTGCGACATCGCCAGCGCCGCCGCCCACGCCTTACCGGCCATCGTCAACATCTGGGTGGCAAAGATCCTGCCGGCCGACGAAGCGACGGATAGGCCCAGCAGTAAGTACCAACTGGAATTCTTCGTTGGCACTGGCTTTGTCGTGGATCCTTCGGGCGTCATCGTCACCAACAAGCACGTCATCCAGAATGCCGCCATGATCCGGGTCACATTCCATGATGGTGTCCAGGTGCCGGCGCAACTGATCGCTGCCTCGTCGCTGATCGACTTTGCCCTGCTCAAGGTCGATGTCGGCCACACCCTGCCGGTGTTGCACTTCGCGGACAGCGATCAAGTGCAGCTAGGCCAGCGGGTGATCGCTGTCGGCAATCCACTCGGCCTCGGCACTTCGGTCAGTGCAGGCGTGATCAGCGGCGTGGGCCGGAACTTGATGAAGACGCCGATCGATGAATTCATTCAGACCGACGCCAGCATCAACCCGGGTAACTCGGGCGGACCATTGCTTGAATGCAACGATGAGGTGGTGGGCGTGAATACCGCGTTGATCTCGAACAGCAATGTGTTGGGATCGATCGGGATAGGTTTTGCGTTGCCATCGAACGACGTTGCCATCGCCACGCAGAAGTTGATGGATCCCGCGACCGCACACCCGGACTGGGTGGGGTTAGAGTTACAAGACCTGAGCCCGGGGCTGGCCCAGTCGTTCGGTGACCAGGCGACGCATGGCGCGATCGTGACCGGCGTGGATCCGGGTAGTCCGGCCGCGCACGCCGGGCTTGTGCCTGGCGACGTTATCTTCAAGATTGGCAGCGAGCCGGCAACCAACGCACGGAGCGTTCAGCGCACGATCGTGGTGACGCCACCAGGCCTGCCGATTACCCTCTCCGTTTGGCACGCCGGCCACACGCGCACGGTGAGTCTGCGCGGTACGGATTGGCCGCACTTGGCGGCGCTACGCGGCACGGTCCTGGCCAGTGCTAAAGCTGTTGCCAGCGTGCATGCCGAGGGGACGGGCATGCACCTGGCCAATATCACTCCGGCATTGCGTAATCGTTTCGATTTGCAGCAGACG
>JASHVB010000065.1 GCA_030039695.1 Acetobacteraceae bacterium | reverse complement strand
ACTCAGTAGAAGGAAATGATCGTGGTAGCGGTTGTCGTGTTGCCGCAGATTTGCGCCTTCCGCAAACTCGGGGATGTGCACTCGGCTGCCTTCCGCAAAAGCGGACCTCAGTTTGCCGAAGGCCATCTCTTTCCGCTCACGCGTTCATCCGCAGCCACTCCCACCCGCGGCTCCACGTCATGGCCGCCACGTCCCACCGCGCAATCCGCTCCGAGGCGTTCGATGTCTGGCGGCAGGACACGTGTGTCCGGCGCGCGACATAACATGTACGAGACCACTCGCTCCGGCACTTTGGTACCCGACCGAAATCAGCGTGACGATAACGTAGCGATTCCAGCCTCTAGGGAGCCAAATTGGTGAGAGCACTAAATAGTGCGACGCGACGAGATAATTCCGCCTGCCTCTCCGCACTAGCCTGGTGGGATAGTTCTAGCGCCTGGCGAGCAAGTGCATCTAGCATTTCAGCATGGTTGGTGCGTATTGCCATAATGGCCTTACCCCAGGCAAGCTTTTGGGTCGCGAGCAGCACGAAGGCGGCATCATCCTTATTCCAGGCTGTTACCAGGATTGGCAGTGCAGTCGGGAAGTCCCGCAGACTGATGTCGACAATCTGGCGGCGGCATTTCCCAAGGTCCTCTAGCCAAAGTGCGAGAGCGGCAACATCTTCGGCGTCAGCAAGACTCGTGTCTGTCATCTGCGAGAGCGTCGCATCGAACACCGAGCCCAGCGGAATGCGGTTTGCCAATTGCTGATAGCGGGGATTACCTCCGATCAGACTTCGACAGTTCTGAGCGACACGCGACGCCGCAGCGACGGTTGCAGCAGCTTGCTGAACTTCACGTTGAGCTGATATGGAACAATCCGTCAGGAGCAATGAAACCACGGACAGAGTTAGGAGGAGCCAGCTTTTCGCAGTTTCGCGGTCTGATGCAGAACTCGAAACATCGGTAGCAGGCGATAACAGCGCTTCGTACCACACAAGCGGCCGCCGGCATACCCTACGACATTCCAGGTGCCACAGTGCCAGCGCTGACGGCCAGCTCGGCAGCAACACCTCCCCAGTACGGGTCCCAGTGCGATGAGCAGCAACCGCCATTGGCCGTCACGCTGCGATTGACGGTCACAGCATACCGAAAGATGATGGAGTTGTAGGTCTGACGATTGATGCTCGTGCGATTGATGTTCGCGGCGCCACCCGGATGGGCTGCGCGGAACTGGTTGCCGCCTCGGCCCATCGCCAAGCCGTGCCCGACCGGCGGTGCCGCAGTCGCGCGACCTACCTCGGCCAGCGCTCTCAGCGCGTGTCGCACCAAACCAGCATCTTGAGCATGCATACGGTCCTCCCTACTCGTTATCCACGCGCCCAGCTGACATGAAGCCTGGCGGATCTCCGTCATGGTGGCGCTCGTCATCAATTATGCACTGCGAGTTGCATTCGCCCAAGTCTATGCAGATTCCGCAGGTTCTGTCGCCTTTCGACCCTGTTTAGAGCAACAGGCCTAGGCCGCGGAGTCTGCCATTCAGGTGGCTTCCAGGATCCGGAGCGCGATGGCTGTCCGTTGCATATGGTGAAAGTGGCCGTTCAGGGGCGGGAACGCGCTGGCACGTGCGAGATCGAGAGCGTAGGGAGTTTCGCAGTTCGTCATGGCCGAGGCAATACGGTGATGGTCGAGGACCTGATCTGTCCCCGATTGATCGGTCGCAACTCGCTCGATTTCGCGGTGATCTCGGAACAGACCTACACGACGCTGCCGCGGACGGTGCTGGATTTGCCACCGACAGCGTTACGGCACTGCGCGCCTTCGTCCAGCAGATCCGGAATGGCAAGGCGTTCGATCTGCCGGGCGACGGCGTCGCGATTCCGGTTGATGGCCTCACTGCCGCGCTGCTGCGCATGGACGATCGCCAGGGCCGCGTCGGCCGGGAGACCGCCCAGCTGTCGCCGGGCCCGATGGCGGCAACCGAGGTGCCGGCTGTCACGCTGCCGTTTGGAGTGAGACAACGGTTCCTTGATAAATCAATGACATAGATGTTGCCGCTTACTCACCCGTCGGTAATATAGGCGACACTCGGAGCACGAAAGAATGAGCGGACCAGCCGTGGAGCGTTCTTGATGGCAAGTAGTTGCGCTTCGATCTTGTCCCGCAACCGCTCCCCTGCTCGCAGCGGTGCTCGCGCCACCCCCGTACGCTTGACGTGGCTCCATACGTGCTCGTCGGGATTTAGCTCCGGCGCATAACCCGGTAGGAAATGCAGCGTCAGGCGCCCGTGGGTCGATTGGATGTAGTCCTTGACTGCCTTCGTCTTGTGCGCAGGAAGTCCGTCGACCACCAAATGTACCGGCTTCGCGCGGTGTCGCATCATCTTACGCAGCAAGGTGACAAACAGCTCGGCGGTCAACCCACCCTCATATGTGCTGAACCAAAACCCGCCTTTGACGTTGACTGCCGATGCCGCGCTGATCGACTGGCGTTGCCCGGGACGCTCGACAACAGGTGTTTGGCCTTTGACACCCCAGGTTCGTCCATGAACTGCATCAGCGCGGAAACCCGACTCATCCCAGAAGAACACTTCGCCGCCTTCTGCTTTCGCTTGCCGGGCAATTGCCGGATATCTCTCCCGCTGCCATTG
>JASHVB010000638.1 GCA_030039695.1 Acetobacteraceae bacterium | reverse complement strand
TGCTGTGCTCATTAGTTCTGGGCAAGCAGAGAGGTACCAGTAGGTGTCCTGAATGTTGACATGACCCAGGTAGGTACTGAGCGATGGCAGTAGCACTTCGACGTCTTGGCCGCATTTATACCAGCGACGCAGCGTCTCGACAGCGAATCGATGGCGATAACTCCGACATCGGAATTATCGTCATAACTCCGAGTGCCGGATTATTCCGAGCGGTTGTCGGGAGGATGGAGTAGCGAGAGGATTTCTGATCGATTGCTCGGCATAATCAAAGGCTCTTCAGGAATGCCAACAGCTGGTCATCAGGCTTATATCGTCTCACCCGGGCGTGGGTAGGGTCGGTCTTCGCCAGGGCCTGCTCTTTGAGCCTCATGTCTGCCTGTAGATACATTGCCGTTGTTTCAACTGACTCGTGGCCCAGCCACAGTGCAATAACGGAGCGGTCGACGCCGTGGTGGAGCAGATCCATGGCCAGCGTGTGTCGAAGTACGTGCGGCGTGACATGTTTGATGGCCAAGGAGGGACATTGGCGAGAGGCAACGGCGAGGTGTTTGTTGAGCAGATATTGCAGTCCGTCGTGACTCAACGGGGTCCCGGATGTCGTGGGGAACACGGGATCGGACGGTCGGCCCTGCAGCTCTGCAAGCCAAGTCCGGAGAACCGCGATGGTGTCCTTCCGAAGCGGAGTATTGCGGAGTTTTCGACCCTTTCCTTGGCATTGCACGTAGGCTGCTGGACCGAGCACGATGTCCTGGCAACGAAGACCGATGAGCTCAGCCGCGCGCAGCCCGGTTTGCACTGCCAGTAGCAGCAGAGCCCGGTCGCGGCGTCCGGTCCAACTGCCGAGGTCGGGGGCGGCAAGCAAGGCAGCCACCTCGTCGGCGTTGAGGAAGGCAATCGGCCGACGAACATATCGCTTGCTCGGCATGGCGAGCACCCGCTGTGCCAATGCGCTGTGTTCTGGCGCGTGCAGCGCAATGTAGCGGAAGAAGGAGTGGATGGCGGCAAGACGCACGTTCCTGCTACGTGCGCTGTTACCACGGTGGCATTCAAGGTGGTCGAGGAAGGTTCCGAGGAAAGTTGTGTCGAGGTCCGGCAAGGTGACTTTCGTCGGCGCCTTGCGCAGCTTCTGTTGGGCATAGGCCAACAGCAGACAGAAGGTATCACGGTAGCTCGCCAAGGTGTGAGGGCTTGCCTGTCGTTGCCTGATGAGGCGATCGGTGAAGAACGCCTCCAGGAGAGCAGGGAACGTTCGGGCGGCGCTCATTGCTGGGTCCCCGTTTGGGACTTTTCGACCCGCAGAAGCGCTTGCCGCAGTAACTCCGGCGTTGCAGTCAAATACCAATACGTGTCAGTGATGTGACTGTGGCCAAGATAAGTCGCCAGTTCAGGCAGATGCCGTTCGACGTCGACACCGCCGCGATACCAACGGAGTAGCGTCGTGACGGCCAGGCGGTGCCGAAGGTCATGCAGGCGCGGCCCGTGGGAATCGTCAACACTGCGCAAGCCGATCTCTCGGGACAGTTTGACGAACGTCCATCGCACGGCCCATTCGGTCAAACGCGTGCCGTGCTCGGACAGAAAGAAGCTTGGGCTGACCGGCTGTGGACACAATCGATCGCGCCGAACCGCATAGGCTTTCAGAGCGCGTATCGTGGACGGGTGAAGTGGCACATAGCGTGACTTGCCGAACTTCGTGCCACGGATCGTCAGCACACCGTTCACCAGATCGGTGTCGCCACGATCAAGATGCAACGGTTCGCTGCAGCGCATTCCGGTCGTGGCATACAGACCGAAGAGAGTGGCGTAGGTATGCGGCCGCAGCCCAATCGTCGACGGCAATCGTTTGGCCGCACGTAGCAGGCGGACTATCTCTTCGTCGCGGTAGATGTACGGAGAAGATGGTCGACGATATCGGTGGGGAAGAAGGTCCGGCGGCGGTACGGCGGTCCGCGGGTCGAGAGCGCTGCAATAGCGCGCGAATCTACGAACCATCGCCAGACGATTGGCCCATTGGGCGGGCTGGGCCTTTGCTGGCTGCATTGCCCAGGTTACGGCGATCTCGCTGGTGATATAGGTTGTGCCGCGGGACTCGGCGAACACAACGAAGCGCTGTAGCAGCCGTCCAGGAACACGCAGTTTGTGGCCGAGGGCACGTCGAGCCGCAAGATACTCGTCGAGCGCCTCTTGCAGCGGGGTCATGACGCCACTCCCGGCCACGGTAATGCGATGGCGCGTAGTGCCGCCACGTCTACTTTGGCATAGATTTGTGTCGTGTTGGGCTGACTATGGCGAAGGAGTTGGCCGATTTCGACGAGCGAGGCGCCGCGACGCAACAGGTCGGTGGCGAGCGAGTGGCGAAGCAGGTGCGCGCCTTTGAACACCGGCGCTAGACCGGCACGCTTGAGCGCACGACGGACGATGCAGCAAATGGCCGAAGGGGCAATGAAGCCTCTCTTTGGCGCCCTTACGCGAACAAAAACCTGGCGCGTCGAACAAGCAGGTCGATCCCGACGCAGATAATCGACCAGAGCTGATCCGACATCAGCTGGCAGCGGCAGGCGTGCTACCCGTTGACCTTTGCCATGGACGACGATCTCTCCGGATTCCCAGTCGATGTCCTCGAGGGTCAGCGTGGAGACCTCCCCTCCACGCAGGCCGAGCCGCGCGAGAAGCATCAAGATCGCGAAGTCGCGCCGGCCCGCTGACGTTCCCCGATCACAAGATGCCAACAGTCGCTCAACCTGGCCAGCGGGCAGAGCTTTCGGCACATGCGACAGACGCCATCCAGCCACGCCAGGCACTGCGGCGGCGAGATCGACTGCCAATAACCCGCGCTCTTGCAGAAAGCGTAGGAACGAACGCAGCGCTGTGACCACAAGCTTGGCATGCGTAACGGAGCGCGCCTGGGCCTGCTGAACAATGAACCGGTGAACATCGATGGCGCGCAGCGTATTGAAGCGCATTGTCTCGCCAGGAAACTGGTTGGCCAGGAAACACCGGACGACTGGCAGATAGCCCGTCAACGTCGAAGCGGAAAGACCACGCTCTACGCGAAGAAATTCCCCGAAGGCTCTGACCCATTCGCCCGCTGCACTCGCGTCAACTTCCGGCAACAATGGTGGAATGCAACCGATGGCACGCAAGTGGCTGATAAACTGCCGAATGGTCCAGGCATCGCCACGCCCGATACTGCGACGACGATATTTGCGGATAAACTGCTTGGCGTGCCCGTCTCGAAGAGCATCCAGCAAAACGTTGTGCCTCTCTACCCAGAGGCTAAAATCCTCCAGTAGATCAATCTTTCGTCGAACACTCGCTGGCGTATACCCTTGTGTACAGAGGAGGGTCTCGAAACCACAAAGATGGCTCGCCAATCGACGAATGCGGCTGTCGTCGCCCGTCGTTGCCGTGTCACCGTTCGGATAACTCATGGTCTGTCTCCTTGCTGCGCGTCAATGGATCGCGAGAAAGGAGAGCAGCCGGATAATGCCGAGCGATCAACGTACAGCGCTTACGCGCACATTGAAATCACGTGAGGATCAAGTCGCGGCGGTGCTGGCACTCGGAATAATCCGGCACTCGGAGTTATGGCGATAACTCCGACATCGGAATTATCGTCACACGTTCGCAACGAGATCGTTGGAACAATGCGCGGCACGTCGCGAGTCAGTCTCCCGTCACTTCGTCTCTCTGGCGACATACATGGGGCACACGGACATCGTCCACACCTACTGGTACCTCGAGGCGACACCGGAATTGATGGCTGATATTGCTACCGCAGCCGAGGCGCTGGTCGCCAAGGGGGGCGTATGACACCGAT
>JASHVB010000637.1 GCA_030039695.1 Acetobacteraceae bacterium | reverse complement strand
CAGTCCGAACCGGCATACCGATATCGGCAACGGGCGCGAGCTCGGGATTTTCGTTCATCGTGTGCGTACGGTGACGGGCAAGCCGGTGGGCGTGAAATTCGTCGTCGGTGACCCGGCCTTTCTCGATGAATGGTTCAGCGATTGTGTGCTGCATCCCGAAGGCTGCCCGGATTACGTCCAGGTGGACGGTGGCGAGGGCGGCACCGGTGCGGCGCCGGCGCCGCTGATCGACTATGTCGGCATGCCAATTACCATCGCGCTGCCGCTGCTCGCGGAGGCGCGCGACCGGCACGGGCTGAAGGAGCGCGTGCGCATTGTCGCCTCGGGCAAGCTGATCACGCCGGATAAGGTGGCGTGGGCGCTGTGCATGGGGGCCGATTTCGCGTCATCCGCACGCGGCTTCATGTTTTCGCTGGGCTGCATCCAGGCGATGAAATGCGGTACCGGCCGGTGTCCAACCGGCGTGACTTCAGCCCAGGAGCGCCTGATCTCCGGACTGGATCCCGCGGACAAGGCCGTGCGGGTCGCACGGTATGCGAGGCAGATCCGCGAGGAGGTGGAGATCATCGCGCATGCCTGCGGACTGACCGACCCGACCGGGTTCCTGCCGCGGCATGTAACGGACATCGAACGCGGCGTGGGTGGTTTCCGTGCCGCGCAGGGCGGGGATTGATGGGGGAAGTGATCCGCGCCTACCCCACGAACTTGGATAATTCCAACGGATGACCCACCAGCGCGTCGGCACCGGCCGCTTCCAGTTCGGCGCGGTCACCGTAGCCCCACAGCGCGCCAATGGCGCGAACGGCATTGGCGCGCGCGCCCTGAATATCATGCGAACGATCGCCGAGCATCACTGTGCGTCGCGCGACCAATCGTTCTGCCCGCAACAGCGCGGCGATCAGATCGGCTTTGTGGTCCAGGCAGCCGTCAGGCTCGGTGCCGTAAATGCCGTGTAGCCACCGCGCCAGACCCAGGCGATGCACGATCGGCGCGGCGAATACGGTGCGCTTGGACGTCGCGACGAACATACGCACGCCTCGCCGGTGCAGACGCTCCAGCGTGTCTGCAACGCCTGGATAGACCGTTGCCAGAAACATGCCGGTCTCGGCGTAGTGGACGCGATATGCGGTGGCGGCAAGATCGATGCGACCGTCGCCGTAAGGCTGGAGTATGCGGCGCATCACCTCCGGCAGCGGCGGACCGACCAGGCTCCGGAAATCAATCGCAGGATCCGGCGCGTGGCCAAGCGCGTCGAGCGTCGCCAGGCAGCTCGCGCGAATGCCCGGGATCGAATCGATCAGCGTACCGTCGAGGTCAAGCAATACGTTCATGGCGCTCAAGACCGGCGGTGGACTCGGACAGCCCGCCGTAGCAATTAGCGTCGCCAGGCAACGCCAGACAAGGACTCCCGCCATGCAATTCGGCATCGCCATCCCGACCGCCGCGGATTCCTGGCGCCTGGTGCGCCGTGCCGAGGAACTCGGCTTCAGCCATGCCTGGTTCTTCGATACGCAGATGCTGAACGCCGACCCGTTTGTCGCCATGGCTGCGGCGGCGATGAAGACGACGCGCATCAAGCTGGGAACCGGCGTTCTGATCCCATCCAACCGCATCGCGCCGGTCGCCGCCACGGCGTTCGCGTCGCTGAACAAGCTGGCCCCGGGGCGCATCATTTTCGGCGTCAGCACCGGCTTTACCGGGCGCCGCACGATGGGCCTCGGAGCGGTGAAACTCGCCGACATGGAGGAGTACATCCACCAGGTGCAGGCGCTGTGGCGCGGCGAGACGGTGGATCTGGCGATCGAGGGCAAGCGACGAAAGATCCGTTATCTCAATCCGGAGCTTGGTCTGATCAATGTCAGCGATCCCATTCCGGTCTATATCGCGGCGTCCGGTCCGCGCGCGCGGGCGCTGACAGCGAAGCTCGGCGCAGCCTGGATCGACAATGTCGCCGATGTGGAACGCGGCACTGCGACGCTAGAGCAGATGCGGAAGGCCTGGGGCGAGGCTGGACGCGACATCGCGGACCTGACCGCCGTCGCCTGGGTTGGCGGCGCGGTGCTGGACGAAGGCGAAGCGGCTGACGGCCCGCGCGGCATGGCTCTGGCCGGCCCGCGCGCGTCGATGCTGCTGCACCGCGCGGCCGACACGGCACTGGCCGGTTATCCGGCGCCGCTGGCGATGCTCCCGCAGTTCGAAGACGCGGTGCGCGGCTATGTGGAGCATGCGGGCACGTTCGACCGCGACTCGTACTATTTGCAGAATCACCGTGGCCATCTGATGTTCGTGCGGCCGGACGAGAAGCCGTTCCTGAGCGCCGAAATGCTGCGCCGAACCAGCTTCATCGGCACAGAGCGAGAGCAAAAGGAGCGCATCGCGGCGCTGGCCGCGGCGGGTTTCGTGCAGGTGGTGTTCTCGATTCCGCCGGGTCAGGAACATGCGGTGGAGGACTGGGGCCGTATCCGCCGCGCATTCGGGTGACAGCCCGCGGTGCAGCGCATAGGGTGCCAAGATCAGCAGCAAGGCAGGAGTTCGCGACGCATGGCTCTGAAACGCATGGTGTTGGAGATCGGCATGGGTACCGACATCCGCGGCGCCGAACCGACCAAGGCAGCGGTGCGCGCGCTGCGCGACGCGCTGTGGCACAACGGGCTCTCCATCGCCGATGCGGTCGGCCTGCCTGTCGACAGCATGCAGGTGGAAGTCACCATCGGCGTGCCGCATCCAGAGAAAGTAGATAAAGCAGAGGTGCTGGCGGTGCTGCCGCACGGAACCGGCGTGGTGAATGTCGTCGATGGCGGACTGGAGATTTTCAACGACGCCGGTACGAGCTCGACGCTGATCGCGCACGCCGCTGCGGTCGTGCGGCTGGATGTTCGGTAGGGGAAGACGCGCTATGACCACGAAACGCATCATCCTGGAGCTGGGCGCCGGCAATGACTTGCATGGCGGGGATTACACGAAGGCCGCACTGCGCGCCGTGCAGGACGCACTGCATCACAGTTCTCTGACGTTCATCCGCTCGCTCGGTGTGGATGCGAAGGCGATGCTGGTGGAGGTGACGATCGGGGTGCAGAAGCCGGAACTTGTGGATGCGGTGGCGGTGCAGAAGTCGCTGCCGCATGGTGTGGTGAGCGTGAAAGTGGTGCGGGGCGGCCTGGACGTGCCAGATGAGACAGGGCGCGACACGGCGGTGATCGCCAGCGCCGCCGTCGCTGTACGGATGGAGCTGCCGCAGGCGGGCTGAGCGACGTTCGAACACCGCCAGCGACAGCGTTTGCCGCGTCAGTCCGGTGCTCCGGATTCGGGATCATCCACGCGTGATCGACGATCGGCGTCCGGTCCCGTATCATCGACGCTGCTGCACAGCCCGACCATACTGGGACGCTACGCTGGTCGGACAAAGTGAATGCCTCGGTTGATCCGTCGTATGTAATCGCCAAGGGTAGTGTATTCGAGCCCCTGCAGCGTGCGGTCCATTTTGGTTGGAGAGGTTGGGGAGCGCCGCAGGCTTCCCGGGCCTCGCACGGTCGAGCCGCGTAGACTCTTCCGCCGGCGCATTTTGGGCGCTTCCCAACGCGGCGGTAGCTGAGCTTGGGAGTGCAGGACCAAACCCAGGCAATCTCGACAGGTTCCTATCAAGCCTATTCAGTTCGTCCTGGACCTTGCACGGATTTGGCAACACACCGGCCGACCAGTCTGGGACCCATCACATCGGCAGCGGATGCACCTCGATGGTCAGATGCGACAGCGAGCGGAACCGCGCCAGCTTCTCCCGGTAATAATCCTGCGCACGTCCGCGCGGAGTGCCGATCGACACGATCGCGCCGAGATGCCCCGGCCCCAGCCGCCAGAGATGCAGGTCAGCCAGTGTGTCGCCGTCGTTCTCGATGGCCTGACGCAGGTCCTCCGCCATGCGGCGGTCGGGGTTCATGTCCAGCAGAATGGCACTGGTGTCGCGGATCAGGCCAGAGGACCAACTGGCGATCACGCAGGCGCCGACGATGCCGACCAACGGGTCGATCCACAGCCAGCCGAATGCGCGCGCCAGCAGCAAGCCGATGATCACCAGCACCGAGACGGTCGCATCGGCCATCACGTGAACCACCGCGGCGCGCATGTTGTGGTCGCGCGCCGCGTTTCCCGGCGTATGCTCATGTTCTTCGAACACGACGATATACTGCTCTTCATCCAGACCCACCCGCAGGGAGAAGCTATGCGGTTCCGGGATCTCGTCGATCGATTCCAGGAAACCGCCGCGGTCGGTCATGGCAAAGACTTGACGTGAGCCGTCGGCTCGCACCGTCTCTAGCGTCGCCGTTTCCGCGGTCGGGGCCGGCCCGGCCGCCGCAGAGAGGCGAAACCGCGGCGGGACGCCGTCCCCGAAGATCTTCACCAACACCACGCCGGTACGGGTAGCAATGAGTCGTGTTTCATCGTCCTCACGCGCGTGGTGCGCGTGGACATGATCGTGGTCATGCGCGCGGTCATGGTGGTGTCCGCCGTCGAGCAACCACACGCTGGCAACATTCACCGCGAGCCCCAGCGCGGCTATCGGAATGGCCTCGGAGAAGCGGATCTGCACCGGTTCGAAGATTCGGCTCACGGCTTCGTAGCCGATCAGCAGGGCAATCATCGCCAGGATGATCGCGCTGGTGAACCCGGCCAGGTCACCGAGCTTTCCGGTGCCGAAAGTGAAGCGAGGATCTTCCGCGTGCTTGCGCGCGTAGGCGTAGGCCAACGCCGCAAGCAACAGGGCGCCGGCATGGGTGCTCATGTGCAAGCCGTCGGCCACCAGGGCGAGGGACCCGAACAGCATGCCGCCGACGATCTCGGCGACCATCATCGCGCCGCACAGCGCGATGACGGCCCACATCCTGCGTTCGCTATTTTCGTGCCCGGTGCCCAGGAACACGTGGGAGTGCCGGAGGGTCTCAGCGGCAAAACTGGCTTTGCTCATAGTGACCTCACTTGAGGTAAGTCCGAACCACTTCCAGCAGTTGCTCAGCCGCCTCGGTATTCAGTGCGCCGGGATGTTTCGCGTCATCAACCAGGTGCCTGCGAACGTGATCCTCAACCACCTCGGCCATCAATCCCGCCATGGCGCCCCGCGCCCCGGCGATCAGATGCATGACTTGTTCGCACTCCGCCTCGCTTTCGAGCGCGCGTTCGATCGCCTCGATCTGGCCGCGGATCCGGCGCACCCGGGCCAACAACTTCTGCTTCTCGCGGATGGTGTGTGCCATGTGCGCCAAATAGTCTGGCCCCCCACCCTATATCAAGGGGGAGCCGCGAGCTGATCGGACGCACCGCGGCCGCGGGTCGACGATTTATGATCAGGCACACACCAACCGGTCGTGAACCCGGGTGGTGACCTGGCATTCCGCGCCCATGGACGAGAATGCTCTGCCGGCGGCGCTGGTTGGCGTGAGCGCCATTCTGCTGATCGTCCGCTTCGGTCTCAGCACGATCATCACAACCGCGATCTGCGCCGCGGCGCGCCACGAGGCGGCGCCGTCCGCCTCGCCCAGTCCGGCCGGAACACGAGGTTCGCCATCGCTTGGCAGCGCTGCACCAGACGGTGCTCGTCAGGGCCGTAGTCCGCCACCGCCTTGTGGATGGTGCGGATGTTATCCCACATCAGCAAATCTTGTTCCGACCATTGGTGCGCGAACCGATAATTCGGCTGCAACGGGCGGACAAACAGCGCGTGAAGCAGAGCGTCATTCCCAGGCTGCGGCAGGCCGTCGATGTGCATCGGCCGAGCCGATCGGGCGCTCATTCTCCACAATGTTGGAGAGGACCATGACCTCCCGCTGGCCCGGCACCTGGAACGCGCCCGAGACATCCACCTCGAGTTCGCCAAACCGGCGACTGAATTCGGCCTGCGCTGCCGGATCGAGGCGCTGCTTGGGGAAACACACCACGCCCCGCTCGCCGAGCACGCGCAGGATCAGCGCGAAACCGTCACGTGACAGCGGGTGCGACAAACCGATGCCGCTGATCCGGGCGCCAAGCGTGCCACTGCTCTGTATGACGTCGGGCATAGGCTTCTCCGATTGCTGTGTTATCGCGAGGAGCACAGCGACAAGGCAATCCGCCGGGGGAGTTTGCTTCGAACATGGCAGGTCTTGCAGCGACGATCGAACGACCGCCTGCGTCGTTCCTGCGTTCCGCCCGGCAACGAAGAGCCAGGGCTTGATCTGGTGGCGCTCGTGGGCCAAGGCTCGCGCCGCCAGATGGAGACGCTTTCATGCTATACGCGCCGCCGCGGCCCGCGGCCTCGCTGCCCCCTGTGCGGGTGAACCTCTATTCCGATACGCAGACCAAACCCTCGCCGGGCATGCGCGCGGCCATGCTGCACGCCGAGGTCGGCGACGAACAACATGGCGACGATCCGACGATCCATGCACTGTGCGACAGGATGGCGGCCCTGCTGGGCAAGGAAGCCGCGATGTTCCTCCCCTCCGGCACGATGTGCAACCAAATCTCCCTGTTGACGCATTGCCGTCCCGGCGACGAAGTCATCGCGCATGAAAGCGCGCACATTATCAGCAATGAAGGCGGAGCGCCCGGCGCGCTGGCTGGCGCTTCCGTGCTCGGGCTACCGGGTGCGCGCGGCCAGTTCGACGCCGGTGCGCTGCGCGAGGCGGTGCGCGAGAAGCGCCGCAACATCCCGACGCAGGTGCTGGTCGCGGTTGAGCAGACGGCCAACTTCGGCGGTGGCTCGGTGTGGCCGCTCGTCAAGCTGAATGCGGTGCTGGATGCAGCGCATGAAATCGGCTTTGCCACGCACATGGACGGGGCGCGCCTGATGAATGCATCCGTCGCTGCCGGCATCGCGGCGAAGGACATGGCGGCAGGCTGTGATTCGGTGTGGCTGGATTTCACCAAGGGACTGGGTGCACCGCTGGGGGCGGTGCTCTGCGGCTCGGC
>JASHVB010000636.1 GCA_030039695.1 Acetobacteraceae bacterium | reverse complement strand
GGGTTGGTGGTGAGCTGCACGATTCCGTGACCAAGCCGGATGTTTTTTGTCCGCTGGCTGGCCGCGCCGAGGAACACCTCCGGCGAGGGGGAATGCGAGTACTCTTCCAGAAAGTGATGCTCCACTTCCCACGCGTAGTCGTAGCCAAGCCGGTCTGCCAATTCGACCTGCGACAGCGCGTTCTGGTACAGGCGCTGCTCATCACCCGGCTCCCATGGGCGCGGAAGCTGCAACTCGTAGAAGATGCCAAATTTCATGGTTGGTCCCCGGTGCTACTGACGAGTAGTCCGCCGCAGCGGGCGGGTCTAGTCAAGCGCACGTGCACGGGAATAATGCAGCGTTGCCCGCGTCGACGTTGGCGACACGCTGAAATCGGCGGTCTCTATCGGGAGATAGCAGCCATGCGCGGCAATCTATTCGTGAGACTGCTGCTGTTCGGAAGCCTCCTCGCCATCGTGGCCTGCGCGAGTTCCGGCCGAGTGGAGCCGAAGTCGACACAGAGCCACGCCGACCAGCAATGGCTGATCAACAGCGGGGGCAACGGAGGTGGTGGCGGTGGCGGGTACTGAGCCGCTGAGCGGCGGGCACTGACGGCGGCTCAACACGGCGACCCGGTACACATGCAAACGCCACGGCGTGCGCCAATCCGTGATCTTTTCCCTGGCGGCACCGCCATGATACGCCGCCGACGGGTCACGAGTGCGCCAGCAGTGCGGCGGCAAGCCGGCGGGACCGTCAACCGCGTCCCAGGGCCGCCATCAGCTCCGCCCACTCACGCCGGTTCAACCCGCTGGCTTCCAGCGCCACCGACTCGCCGGCCAGCATCCGGCGCAGCACCGCCAGCATCGGTGCCGACAGCGTTACCGCGCCCAGCCGATAGTCGCGGAACGCCTTGCAGGCAACCGGCACCCACGCCTCCACGGTCTGCAGCATCGCCTCGGCGTAGGCACGGATTTCGTATTGCGCATGCGCATCAGCGCGCAGCGACAGGAAATGCAGAAGATTATGCAGGTCGATCTTCCAGTACCACTGGGTATAGGTGTTCAGCGTCAAATTCATCCGCGCGAGTTCGCGCGCGAGGCCTTGCCGGGACAGATCGCGCGGCGCCCCGGTCTCGTCTTCGTTCAGCATGTCGGCGTAGTGATCATAGCAGCGTGCCGCGTCGTCTCGCAGCAGATCGAGCACGTGCGCGGCTTCGTCTCCCGCCAGCACATCGCCGCGCCCTTGCCGGTTCACTGTCGACTGTGCGGCGAGGTGTTCCGGTGACGGAATGTAGAATTCGCGATCGAGGATCGAATAGCGCGCGGAATACTCGTTCACGTTCGCGGTACGGTGCCGGATCCACTGCCGAGCAACAAAAATCGGCAGCTTTACGTGATATTTGATCTCGCACATCTCGAACGGCGTGGAATGCCGGTGTCGCATCAGGTAACGGATCAGCCCTGCATCTTCTGATACCCGCCGCGTGCCGCGCCCGTAGGAGACACGCGCCGCCTGCACGATGGCGCCGTCGTCGCCCATGTAGTCGATGACACGGATGAAGCCGTGGTCCAGCACCGGGATGGCCTGGTAGAGCAGGACCTCCAGCGCGGGAACGGTGGGCCGTGCCGTCGGCGAGCGCTGCGTCCTGGCAGCGGCGATTTCGTCAGCCTGCTGATCGGTGAGCGGCATGCTTCGCTCCCGCAGGCGGACGATCCGAAACCGCGTGCAGCGTAGGGATGTGCTTCACGGTCTCCGCAAGGTCTCGCTTTGCCCGCCAGAGATCGTGCGCCATCTGCATCCTGAGCCAGATGTCTGGGCCATCGCCGCACAGCTTGCCGAGCCGCACTGCCATTTCCGGCGTGACAGAGGAACGTTCAGACAGAATGGCATGCAGCGTCTGACGGGACACGCCGAGCTTCTCGGCCGCTGCCTTCACCGTCAGCTGCAGCGCAGCCAGCACATGCTCACGCAGCAGTGCACCCGGATGGCTGGGGCGCCAGCCCGGCGGTCCGTTCACGCGATAGTCCGTCATGGCTCACGTATTCTCGAGCTGCTTGCGGACGATGCGCGGCGGGGCCAGATGTGTCAAGCGTCTCCTTACACCGTTACGGGAACGCCCAGCCGACGTCGCGCCCCCTTCCCCCACGTCGTCACCCCGCCTATATTTGGGTCGCTGGTTCGCCAGCTACGGCGATAAACGGTGCGTGAAATAAGCGTAGTGGACCCGGGGGCAGTGCCCGGCGCCTCCACCATTCAGCCCGCCGATCGGCGGGCGTGCGGGGGCGAAACAGGCTCGACACGCGTGGTAAAGACGCACTTTTCGCTCGGCATGGTTCCGCCGTTATCGGGCCATTCTACAAGTGCCAACGATAATGAGGCGCTCGCTGTCGCTGCATAAGCGATAAGCGCGGTTCGGGGGGCACCGGGCAACAGAAGCCCCCCATTTCTCCCCTTACCCGTCAGCCTCCACCAGGCGCGGAATGTGGCTGCTGCAGTTCGTGTCCCACGCCTCGATGTCGATACAGATCACGCGCTCCACGCGCGCCGGGTAGGCGGGATCGCGCACGGCGGCAAGCAATTCCGGATCGTCGTCGACCACCTTCCCGCGGCCCCAGATCTTCAACCGCGTGCGCGCGTCATAATCGATCAGCAGCAGCAGAACGCGGTCGTTCTCCGCCAGATTGCCGACCGTGATATATTGACGGTTGCCGGAATAATCCGCGAAGGCCAGTCGGCGCGGTCCCAGCACTTTGATGAAGCCACGCGGGCCACCGCGGTGCTGCAGATGCGGCCAGCCCTGCATATTCGTCGTGCCAATGATCACGCTGTTGGCGTGCGCCACGCGGGCCCGCAATGCCTCGGGCAGCAAGTCACGCTCCGGCGGACGTTCCGCCATGCGCTCGCTGTGTGCGCGCGAGCCGTTGCGTTCTTGCACCGCGCGAACCGAGGCGGTGTAGGCGAGACGGGTGAAGGCACGGGTCATGTGGTGCTCTCCTCGGGACGCACGCAGCAGATAGGCTTGCGCGCGCCCTGTCGGTAACGATCTTTCGTCACCCGTCCAGTGAATGCGGTTCACATCATGTTCGTCCGATTGCCCCCACTGCCGGCGCTCCGCGTGTTCGAATCCGCCGCACGGCACGGCAATTTCAGTCGAGCCGCGGAGGAGTTGCACCTGACCCACGGCGCCATCAGCCATCAGATAAAATCGCTGGAGCGCTCGCTCGGCGTCGTCCTGTTCCGACGCGGTCGGCGCGGCGTCAACCTGACGTCGCAGGGCGCAACCTTTGCCGCTGTGATGCACGATGCGCTCGACCGCATCGCCCGTGGCGTCGCGGCGCTGCGCGGCCCGCGTGCGCTCACCGTCAGCGTGCTGCCGGCTTTCGCCACGCACTGGCTGATCCCGCGGCTGGCCGATTTCCAGGCGCGCCATCCCGACATCGACGTCAACATCCGCGCCACCCAGCAACTGGCGGATTTCACGCAGGACGACGTGGACCTGGCGGTACGCTACGGCCCGGGCACCTGGCCCGGACTGACCGCCACCAAGCTGCTGTCAGAGCATATCTTCGCTGTGTGCAGTCCACGCTTCGCCGGCGGCCGGTTGCCGCGCGACCTGACCGAACTCGCCACGGCCCCGCTGCTGCACAGTCCGACGCAGCCATGGGAGCCGTGGTTTCGCGCCCTGGGCGCCAACCCACCGCCACGCCGGCGCGGGCCGAGCTTTAGTGAGACCGGCCTGGTGCTGCGCGCCGCGATCGACGGCCTGGGCATCGCTCTCGCACGTTCGGTGCTGGTGCAGCCGGAGCTCGACTCGGGCAGGCTGGTTCGCGTGCTGCCGCACCACGTCCCCGCTATGTTCGCCTACTATCTCGTGCGTCCTGAGAACGCCGCGATCAGTCCGAACCTGGCGGTACTGTGTGAGTGGCTGCAGATGCAGGCGGCCTCCCAATCTGACGCAGCAGTTCGCGATCAAGCAGCGCGGCCAGTTCCGCCTGATGCTCGTAATCGGGCATCAGGCGACGGAGCAGTGCGTCCCGCCGTACTGCGGGGTGAAAGTAAATCTCGCTGAGCCCGTCCGGCAGGACCTCCATCAGCCGGCGCACGCGATCAGCGGTCATGTGGCCGCTCCAGGCCAAGCCAAAACAGTGGTCATTCATCGCCACACCTGCCGCCCGGGCCTGCCGCCGCAGCAGCGCGGTCCAGCGATAGAGCGCCCACGCTGCGGGTCCGACGCGCGTGCCACAGCGGCGAAGCACGTCCGGCGGCTCGGCGGGAATGCGGATAGCCGGCAGGCCGAAGTCGCGTCCGATGTCGAGGATGAGCCGGCCGACGAGCGGATGCAGATGCATATGCTTGTGCGCGTTCGCGTGATCCAGCGCGAGACCGGTCGCGGCGAACGCGGCGAACTGCGCGCGGATCTCAGCGGCAAGCTGCCGCCGAATGGCTGAGAGAAAGGCGTAGCGAACGCCAAGTCGGAACTGATCCGACGGGAACTGCCCCGCGGCGTCCACCAGGCCGCCAATGTCTGCCGGCGGCAGCACAGCGGGCCCCTCAATCACCACGAGGTGCAGACCGACCCGCAGGTTCGGCAATGCCCTGGCGCGCCGCACTGCGTCAGCGGCGGCTGGAGCCGCCACCATCAGGCTCGCGGCCTCAAGGATCCCATCGCGATGTGCCTGCTCTACCGCTTCGTTGACCCCTTCCGACAGGCCGAAGTCGTCCGCCGAAATGATGACGCGTTGCATATCGACCGCAGTTCAGGCCACGAACATCAGGTCCTGATAGACGATTGGCAGCGGAGGCGTGCCGCCGAGGCCTAGCCGGGCGATCCCGACGTCCGGATTCCGGACCCGGCTCCCGGTCTGCCGGCGCACCGCCAGGATCGCCATGGAAGCCACACCGGCGCGCAGCGGCCACCGCGCTTTCCGAGGTTTTCGAATGACGCGCTGACACGCGACACGGGCGGTCTGGGCGATGACACGCTGGCCGTCGAATGCGCGCTTGCCTTCCCGCTGGTCCCCCCAGGCGAGGCAGGCTTCCATGGTCCACAGCCGGTCCCGAGCAGTGTTCATGACGGGGAACATAACGCAGGCGCTCGGCGGGGGGCGAATCATCGCGATGTCCGCAGCGACGCCCGACTTCCCTTGCACCCGCGTCGCCGAGCAATAATATTGCGCATCCTCTCGAGCTCAACTGCCACTGCCATCAGGGAAACGCCGTAAACTGCGCATGAGCACGACCTCCGCGGAACCGCCGCCTCCGGCCTTAGACGCGATCGACCGCAAGATCCTGGCCGAGCTGCAGAACGACGGACGCATCACCAACGTCGAGCTGGCGCGCCGCTCGGGCATCTCGGCGCCGCCCTGCCTGCGTCGCGTGCGCCGGCTCGAGGAAGCCGGTGTCATCCGCGGTTACCATGCCGATCCGGATCCGCAGAAGCTCGGCTGGGAGATCACGTTTTTCGCGGTTGTCGGCCTGGACAGCCAGAAGGAATCGGTACTCTCGGCGTTCGAGCAACTGGTCGCCGCCTGGCCGGAGGTTCGGGAGTGCCACATGATCCGTGGCGGCGGCGATTTCCTGCTGAAGCTGGTCGCACGCGACACCGCGCATGAGAACCGGCTGACGCAGCGGCTGACCGGCTCGCCGACGGTCAGTCGCGTGCAGACGCTGCAGACAATCCGTACCAGCCGCAGCCTCGCCGGCGTGCCGCTATGATGCAACCCGGATCGTCGCTGGTCTTGCTCGCGTTGGCCACGTCCCGTCTTCGTCCCCGCGACCCAGGCGTGGACGGCGCGAGCAAGCCGGGCCATGCGGCGGTGGGGCCTCGCTTCCATCCCTCGCGATGACGCCGAGCGGCCGTGCGCGTCAAATCCCGCATCGTGTTGCTGAACGGCGTGGGCAGTTCCGGCAAGAGCTCGATCGCCACGGCATTGCAGCAGATCGCGTCCGAACCGTTTCTGCATGTCGAGATGGACGCGTTCATCGCCATGCTGCCCGCCGCCAGCTTCAATCAGCCCGACGGAATCACCTTTGAAACCACGCACCAGCAGGGCAAACCGGTCGTCGTCATTCGTTCCGGCCCCGCTGCTGCCCGCGCTCTACGGGGCATGCGACACGCAATCGCCGCCATGGCAGCGCAGGGCAATAACCTGATCGTCGACGAGGTGCTCCTGGGCGAAGACAAAGCCGCGGAATACGCGCAGCTTCTGCGTCCGTTCGACGTCTTCTTGGTTGGCGTCTTCGCGCCGCTCGATGTCCTGGAAGCGCGTGAGCGCCAGCGTGGCGACCGGCTGATCGGCCTGGCGCGCTGGCAATACGACCGGGTTCACAGAGGGATGGATTATGATCTGCACGTAGATACCGGCACGGCCTCGGCAATGGCCTGCGCGGAGCTGATCAAGCAGCGTTTCCGGCTGTAGGGAGAGAAGAACCCATGAACGACGCAGCGCGCCATTTGGTTGAGTACGCGTGCGAGAACCACGTCGCCACCATCACGCTCAATCGGCCGGAAAAGCTCAACGCGTTCTCGGACGCCATGGTGGTGGCACTGTCGGGAGCGCTGCGCCGGTTCGACGTCGACAATAACGCATTCGTCGCGATTATCCACGGTGCGGGCCGCGCTTTCTCCTCCGGCGCCGACGTGCGGCAACGCCAGCTCCGTCGCCGCGAGGAGTTCGAGCAGCATGGTGGCCCGCAGGGATGGGGCGCGCATGCAGGCGATCTGCTCACGCGCGCGGTAAACTGGAAGCCGGTCATCGCCGCGGCGCACGGTTATGTCATGGGGCTCGCGCTCGGTATTGTGCTGGAGTGCGATCTGATCGTCGCGGCCGCCGGGACGAAGTTCCAGGTGACGGAAACTCCGCGCGGGCTGGGGGGCGCAAAATACTGGGCACTGCTGAATTTCCGCGGCGCCGCCGCGTTCGGCACGGAAGTGGCGCTGACCGGCCGGTTCTTTACCGCGGAAGAAGCGCTCGAGAACCGCATCATCAATCGCCTCACGCCGGAGGGGCAGCATCTGGCGACAGCGCGCGAGCTGGCGCAGACGGTGGCGGCTAATCCGCCGTTGTCGGTGCGTGCGACGGTGCGCTCGCGCCGCTGGTACATGGATCTGCTGGAACGCGATGTGATGATGCAGACAGCGCCGCTGAAGCTTTACCTCAGCGAGGACTTCAACGAGGCGGCGCGCGCCTTCGTGGAGAAACGCAAGCCGGGACCGTTCAAAGGTCGGTAGCTCGATCTTCTGGCATTGTGAGGCCCACCGGGCCGAAGCAATCTCCGCCGGGCGCGGCGATTTCACAAGGACCTGGTCTTTTCGTACCCGCTCCCTCACGCCGCACCGAGGACGCAGCCCCATGCTCGGCGCTACCACCGCCCGCCGGCTTCTCGCCATGCCCGCGGCGGCTTCCGCCTATCTGACGGGCTTGGGGCCGGTGCGACAGCCCGCGCAGCACCTCGACGCGACGGGCGTGGCGCCCGTTGCCTCTGGCGTCGCGGTCGCGACCGGTGGCGGCGCAGCTGACGGACTGTCGATCGTGCTCCGCCATGGCGGCCCCGCCGCAGGCTATGTGTTCGCCGGCACGCCGATCGCCAGCGGACTCTCCTGCCGGCCGGACGGTGTCGTGCGAAGCGCGGCCTCGCGCACGAACGTCGGCGGCATCGTCGCGACGCTGCAGGCGGCCTTCCTGCCGCCGCAGCCGCTCCATCGCCCCCCGGTCGCGGTATAGCGCCCCGATGGACGCGCTCGCCCATACGCACGCCGCCAGCCTGCCCTTACACACGCCGCCACCCCGGCCCGAGCGCCCGGTGCGACTCTTTTGCCTCGCACTGGTCTGGCTGCTCGCGGCAAGCGCCACCGCCTGGGCCTGGGTCTTTCTGATCGGCGTGGTGCTCGGCGTGCACAACGGGGCGCCGCTGGAACACGCGCTCGCATGGCAGGTTGGGCAGCCATCCACCATTTTGTTGATGCTGCTGGTTGCTGACGTCGTGCTGCTGTTCGCCGGTTGGCGGCGCGGTGCTGTGGTAGGCGGAGGCGATGCTCGTGCCGGTCTCGGCTTCGGCCCGATCCGTCGGACCGCTCTGCTGCTCGCCCTGGCAACCATGGGCGAGGCGGTCGTGCTCGGCTGGGCCACTCTGGTCTACTGCGTGCTGCAGCCGGCCAATCACGGCGCGATCGCCAGTTTGCTGGCCGCCACCCCGAGCGCCAGCATGGCTGAGCAGGCAGGGATCCTGTTCTGCACGGTCGTGCTCAGTCCGCTCTGGGAGGAGTTCTTTTTCCGCGGCTGGTTGTGGACCGGCCTGCGCCGGCACTGGGGCACCTTGCCGGTGATGGTCGCGACCGCGGTACCGTGGCTCGCGCTGCACATGTTCGATGGCTTGCTGCGTCCGCTCTATCTGTTACCGATGGCGGTGATGCTTTGTCTGGCTCGGCAGTACTGCGGCGGCGTCCGCGCCTCCATCACGCTGCACGTGCTGAACAACCTGATCGCCATGCTGCTCGTGCTGTTCCTGATGCCGCCCCTGCATCCCTGACCGCTGCGGCGGTCACGATTGACAAATACCGGTTTGTCAACCAGACCGGTCAGTCGTTCCATGCGTGCCCCGCATCGGCGAAAGAATGCCAGCGTGATCAGCCAGAAGCTCGCAAGATTAACCTCCGGCCACGTCCATTACGCCTGGATCGTCCTGGCCGTGATGTTCACTGCCATGCTCGCTGGCGTCGGCGTACGCGCCGCGCCCGGCGTGATGATCGTGCCGCTGCAACATGCGTTCGGCTGGGACGTCGCCACCATTTCCGGCGCCGTTTCCATCAATATCATTCTGCTCGGCGCCACCGGTCCGTTCCTGACCGGGCTTATCGACGGCTTCGGCCTGAAGAACACCATCCTGTCCTGCATGGCGGTGCTGATGGCCGGCACAGGCCTGTCGATCTTCATGACCTCGCCATGGGAGCTGTTCGTCACCTGGGGGCTGATGGTCGGTATCGGCTCCGGTGCCGGCGCGGTGGGCATGGCCGCGGCCATCTCGAACCGCTGGTTTGCCCAGCGCACCGGCTTGGCGATGGGGTTACTGACCGCCGCCAACGCCGCGGGTCAGCTGATATTCCTGCCGCTGCTCGCCTGGCTGGCGGATCGCTTTGGCTGGGAAGGCGTGGCGATCGGGGTGACTGTCGCCATGGCCGTGGCACTGCCGATGCTGGCGATCCTGCTGCCCGAATCGCCCGCTTCGGTCGGGCTCGGCGCTTATGGCGCGGCAGGCATCTGGCAGGCGCCCCCGCGGCGAGGCAATCCGATCGCTGTGGCTTTCGATGCGCTGGGCCGCGGCGCGCGCTCGCTCGATTTCTGGCTGCTCGTTGTCAGCTTCGGCATCTGCGGCTTTTCCACCAACGGACTGATCAACACGCACCTGATCGCCTATTGCGCCGACCATGGCATCCCGGAAATCCGCGGCGCCGGCATTCTAGCAGTGATCGGCGTGTTTTCGCTGATCGGCTCGGCCGCATCCGGCTGGCTGTGCGACCGTTACAATCCGCGCATCCTGCTATTCTGGTATTTCGGCCTGCGCGGTCTGTCTCTGGTGCTGCTGCCGTTCAGCCAGTTCGACGCGCTCAGCCTATCCGTCTTCGCCGTGTTCTATGGGCTGGACTGGGTCGCCACCGGGCCGGCGATCTTTGCACTGACCAACGAGGTGTTCGGTCGGCGCGACAGCCCGGTGCTGGTGGCGTGGATCTTCGCCGGTCACCAGGTCGGCGGCGCGCTGGCCGCGATCGGGGCCGGCGCGGTGCGGGACCTCACAGGAACGTATCTGCTGGCGTTCCTGGCCAGCGGACTGGCGTGCTTCTGCGCCTCGATGCTGGTGCTGCGCGTGTCGCGCGGCGAATTGGCGATCGCGGCAGCCGAGTAGCCGGGCCTCGGAATCACCCATCCCCAGCCGTGACGGAACCGGTCTCGCCATACGCTTGCAGCCAACTCGCGCAGATTCGCTGCCAACCATTCCGCCGCGCACGCTTGACCCGCCCCTTGCCTGTCAACACGTTCCCGCGCCCGGCACACAGGAGATCCCAACATGGCTGTCGCCCGTCAGGTCATCACCGCGCTGAACCGCAACGGCACCGATTTGCTCGGAATGAAGAATGTCGCCGTGAAGATCGCCGATGAAAGCATCGTCTCCGGATCGCTGCTGACGGTCGAGAGCAACCATTTCTGCGTGCTCAAGTCGCGTGGCGCTGTGCTGAACGTGTACGACACGGGACAGTATGCGCTGGTGACGCCCGACAAGCCGATCATCGGCGCCTTCGTGCAGGGCTTCTTCAGCGGCGCGTCGCCCTGGCAATACGAGGTGATCTACGTCAACCGTGCCAAGCTGCTGGTGCGCAATCGAGGTATCGCCACCACGCGGGAAATGGCGGAAGTTTCCTACCAAGTGGATTACTACGTCCACGTGGACAGCAAGGAAGACGCCCTGGACCTGACCACGCACCTCCCGTTCAGCGGCGTCGTGATCGATACCGAGGAGATCGCCGCCTATGCCGGCCCGGCGATCGAGCAAGCCATCAATGCAGTGGTGCAGATAACGCCGCTCGAACGCATCAACGAGCATATCGGTCAGTTGCTGGAGACCGTGAAGGGCCACCTGAGCGACTTCCTGCGCGTCTATGGGATCACGTTGAACGACCTGAAGGTTCTCGTCCTGCCGAAAGACGAGCGCATGCGTGAACTGATTTCGCTGCAGGCCCTCGGTCTGTCTGCGCAGGAGGCCATCCGCTATTACCTCGCGCTGAAGATGGCGGACCAGGGCCTGTTGTCGGCACCCAACGCCGCGGTGGGGGCGCCGTTCGTCATCGGCGGCGGAACGCTCGGCACATTCCCGCTGCAGCTCGGCGCCGGAACGCCACAGCAGGCCAATCCGCCTGAGACGCCTGCGCCGAATTCGCCATGGGCAACGCCGTCTACCGATCGTGAGGGATAGCATGACGCCACCCGGTGGATTTTATGACGCCGATCGGCTGGAGCAGATTGCCATCAATCTGTTCCATGGCTGGGGTTACAATTTTTATCGGCTGGAGAACCAACTGCGCGCGGATGATCTGCTGGTCCGCTCGCATGTCGGCGTCATGCTCAGCAGTGCACGCAAGAGCGTGGAAACCGAGCTGAGCCGCTACCGCCGCATCTTCCTGGCGCCGCCGACGCGGGAAAATCCCTTGCCGGACGCGACCGCGGTCGCCCATGCGCGGACCCTCGAGGAACTCTCCGCCGGCATCGGCCAATTAGAGGGCGCGATCCGCGCCCTGCCGGCGCCGGAGAACGACCGGATGACGCAACGATACCGCGAGGAGGCCGATACTCTGCGCCGGTTGCGGGACTTCGATACGCAACTGGTGGGCCAGGCGGAGACGTTGCGGGAGATGCTGACGCAGGATTACCGTTGGATGCTGCAAAACGAGGCCGCGGTCCGTGACGGGCTGCTGCTGCTGCGGCACACGCTGGAAGCGCGGCAATTGCTGTTAGGGTGACCGGCCGCACACACACACACACACACACACACACACACCGTTCCGGCGCTGCAGCCGGGTCCTGGGCGCGAGACCGGAACGGTGGGCTGCCTGCAACCAGCGAATTCGAGGATATCGCCGCAGCAAAGCGCCAGGACCACCGCGCTGGCGTGCCATCCGATTTCCTCTCGTGCGAACTGATTGGAACGCGCCTCGTTACGGCTTCAGGTAAGACCAACCGTGTTCTTCGAGTTCCATGATTCGCATCGCACCGGATGGAACGACGCGCGCCTCGGGTAGCACGCTGAGATCTCGCTTCATCGCTTGCGCCGTATGCGCAAGCGAGATGCCGCAGGCACTCAACACGACCTGCGGGTACTCCGCGTGAAGGCGACGTATCTCATCTTTGACCGGCGACAGATCGCCGATGAGCATCGCGATGCCCGGCCCGTTGGCCACGATCTCGACCCGCGTCGTGTCACCTTGTTTGCGCTCAGCGCCGATGACGTTGGTCGCGTTGTGCAGGGCCTCGGTCATGACTTCGGCGCGGTCGCTGTCGACGTGGATCACCAGGCGGTGCTCTTTGGCGCGCGCCGCGGCTGGCAGCACTGCAAGCAGCAGAGCACAGAGCAACAGCGTGACGAGACGCATGGCCTCCTCCCGTGTCGGAACCGCCCGCCAGGACCGATCGAGCAACGGCCCGAGCTTGCTGCCGCAGTACTGTCCTCGCAACAAAAAGGTGAAGAAATTTTTCGGCTGCCTCATCGAATGCCCGCGCGGGACAAGTTTTTCGTCCATGGCGGGTCGGCCGACAGGCCCGCGGGGAACTCGCGAACACGGCCGGCGCGCTGGTTTGGGTCACGCTGAAAGTCGTCGCTGAACGCCAGCTGGGGTGGTCAGCGGACTGTGGGTCGCCAGCCGCCATCGTCGCCTGGTCAGACCGAGCAGAGCACACGCGGTTCCGCCACGGTTGCGTGGCGGCTGGAAGAGGAGATGCGCAAGGAGTGGGCCGCATGTGCACGGCGCGAGGCAGCCGTGCTGCGGATCGAGACGATCCTGACCACAGCCCTGGCGCATCTTGCGATGACAGCGGACATCGCCGCGGCGAAGTTCCTGGCGATCGGGTCCGATCCCGCACCGAGACTCGCAGACCAGCCGGGCAGGCCATATTTGTGCGGTATCCTGGGCAAACCGCTCGCGGCCTATGCCGGCGGTCTCGCCGCCGTCGCCGTGCTGGCATGGCCGCGTCGGGTTAACGTCAGCCCCGCAACGGCGTAGTCTGAGGGGCGCGTAACCACCGCCACCGATGAGAATGCAGTGACCGAGATCGCCATCACCCGCACGGCGCACCCCAAGCAGCCGCCCGCGGACGAGACCCTCGCCTTCGGCAGGGTCTTCACCGACCACATGTTTCTGATGGATTACGATGAGGGACGCGGCTGGCACGATCCGCGCATCGTGCCGTACGGTCCGTTCACGCTGGATCCGGCGACCTGCGTGCTGCATTACGGCCAGGCAATCTTCGACGGGATGAAAGCGTTCCGTGGCCAGGACGGACGCGTCCGCTTGTTTCGCCTGTCGGATCATGCGCGACGGCTCAACAATTCGGCGCATTACCTATGCATCCCGCAGATCGATCCGGCGATGATAGAGGAATCGATTCGCGCCCTGGTGGAGATCGATCACCGCTGGGTGCCGTCACTGCCGGGCACATCGCTCTATGTCCGCCCGACCGTGATCGCCACCGAAAAGTTCCTCGGCGTGCATCCGTCGCGTTCGTATCTCTATTACGTCATCGTGGGTCCCGTCGGCGCCTACTACAAGGAGGGCATGAACCCGGTACGTATTCTTGCATCGGATCAGTATGTGCGTGCGGTGAAAGGCGGTCTCGGCGCGGCCAAGACTGCCGGTAACTATGCCGCCAGTCTGTTCGGGGCGGAGGAGGCGCAGCACGCCGGCTATACGCAGGTGCTGTGGCTGGACGGCGTCGAGCACCGCTACCTCGACGAAGTCGGCACCATGAACATCATGCTGAAGATCGACGACGAAGTGATCACGCCACCGCTGAACGGCGCCATCCTCGCCGGCATCACGCGCGATTCGGTGCTGACGCTGCTGCGCGCCTGGGGTATGCGCGTGTCGGAGCGGCCGATCGCTATCGACGACGTGATCGCAGCCGCGAAAGCGGGACGGCTCGAGATGTGGGGCACCGGCACCGCGGCCGTGATCTCGCCGGTGGGCGAGCTCGGATACAAGGGCGAGCGTTATGTCATCGGGGGCGGCAAGACCGGCGCGCTGACGCAGAAGCTGTACGACACGATCGTCGGAATTCAGTATGGGACGGCGCGAGACCCGTTCGGTTGGACGCGTCTGCTGGGCGATCGGCCGGGCGGTTAGGGCCGCGCTACGCCCCTTGTCGGAACGCTACCGACCGGTATCATCCGTGGGTTCGGATTCCCGGCGAGGCGCGCATGAATTTCGACTTCTCTGAAGACAGCAAGCTGTTACGCGAGCAAGCGCAGCGCTTCTTGCGGGAGAACTGCACGCCGAAGGCTGTGCGCGCCGTGCTGGAAGGCAAGGCGCCGTACGACGCCACGCTATGGCGGAGCATGGCGGACATGGGCTGGCTCGGCGCAGCGATCCCCGAAGCCTACGACGGCGCCGGTCTCGGCTACGAAGCGCTGTGTGTTCTCGCCGAGGAGCTCGGCCGCGCACTCGCGCCCGTGCCGTTCGCGTCCAGCATCGCTCTTGCGGCCGAGGCAATCCTCGCCGCCGGCAGCGAGGCGCAGAAGCGCGAATACCTGCCCAGGCTCGCACGCGGCGAGATCATCGCAACACTCGCGCTGGCGGAAGGCGCCGGCGATCCGCGCGGGGCCAATATCCAAGCGACCTTCGCCGACGGCCGCGTCAACGGGACAAAGTGGCCGGTGCCCGATGGAACCGTCGCGCAGCTTGCCGTCGTGGCGGTACGCGATGCCGCCGGCGTGTCGCTGGCGCTGCTTGATCTGTCTGCGCCTGGTGTGACACGCAGCGCGCTGGCGAGCGTCGATCCCAGCCGCGACCAGGCGAAGATCGATTTCGTGCAGGTGCCAGCGGTGTTGTTGGGCGAAGCGCGCCAGGGCTGGAACACCATATGCCAGGTACTGGATCACGCGGCGATCCTGACCGCGTTCGAACAGGTGGGCGGCGCAACGGCGGCGCTCGAGATGGCGACGGCCTATGCAAAAGACCGCTTCGCCTTCGGCCGGCCGATCGGCTCGTTCCAGGCGATCAAGCATCGGCTTGCAGACGTGTATGTCGCCACCGAGCTTGCGCGCTCCAACGCCTATTACGGCGCCTGGGCATTGTCGGCGGACTCGGCCGAGCTGCCACTGGCCGCGGCGACCGCTCGTGTGTCGGCATCCGAGGCATTCTTCTTTGCGGCGAAGGAAAACATCCAGGTGCACGGCGGTGTCGGCTACACGTGGGATTACGACTGTCATTTGTACTATCGCCGCGCCAAGCATCTGGCCCTCGTTCTGGGCAGCCAGCGGCATTGGAAGAATCGCCTGGTGACGGAACTGGAAACCCGCAACACAGCGTAACGCGGAAGGAAACGCCATGGACTTCGACGACACCCGGGAAGAGGCGGCATTTCGCGCCGAGGCACGCGCTTTCCTCGATGCGAACGCGACACGCAAGACGCGCCGTTCCGTCGCGCATCGCTACGGTGATACGGATGCCGAGGATGTCGCGCGCGCCAAGGCCTGGCAGGCCAAGAAGGCGGATGCCGGTTTCGCCGGTATTACCTGGGCGAAAGAATGGGGTGGCCGCGGCGGTACGCCGATGCAGCAGATCATCTGGAATCAGGAGGAGGCGAATTACGAGACGCCGCCAAACATCTTCCTGATCGGCCTGGGGATGTGCATCCCGACGATGATCGCCTATGCCAAGCCGGATCAGTTGCAGCGCTATGTGTATCCGGCGCTTCGCGGCGATGAGATCTGGTGCCAGTTGTTCTCAGAACCGTCGGGCGGTTCTGACGTCGGTGGCCTGCGCACACGCGCGGAAAAGCGCGGCGATGCATGGACGATCAACGGCCAGAAGATCTGGACGTCCGGCGCGCACTATTCCGATTACGGCCTGCTGCTGACGCGTAGCGACCCGAACGTGCAGAAACACGCGGGCCTGACGGCGTTCTTCATCGACATGAAGTCGCCCGGCATCGAGGTGCGGCCGATCCATCAGATGTCGGGCGCGTCCAACTTCAATGAGGTGTTCTTCACCGACCTGCACGTGCCGGACGCACAGCGGCTCGGCGCGCCGGGTGCTGGCTGGAAAGTGGCGATCACCACGCTGATGAACGAACGCCTCGCCGCCAGCGAAAACCGCCGCCCCGACATGCAGGACCTGATCGAGCTGGCGCGCGCGCTGGAAATCGACGGCCGTCCGGCCATCGCCGATCCATCGGTGCGCGAACGCATCGCTGAATGGCACGCGCAGAGCGCAGGTCTGACCTACACGCGGTTTCGCGTACTCACCGCGCTGTCGCGCGGTCAGACGCCGGGGCCGGAGAACTCCATCTTCAAGCTGGTCAATGCCAGCAAGCAGCAGTCGGTTTCCTCGTTCGGCATGGACCTGCTTGGCATGGCGGGCGGCGTGATGGAGCCGGACCTCGCGCCGATGCAGGCGATGTTTCAGGACTCGCTGCTCGCGGCGCCAGGCATGCGAATCGCGGGCGGTACCGACGAGATCCTGCGTAACATCATCGCCGAGCGCGTGCTGGGCCTGCCCGGTGACGTGCGCGTGGACAAGGACCTTCCGTTCAATCAATTACCGAGTGGCACCCGATGAAGTTCCGCCCTACGGGAGAGGTATAGAACGCAATGAACCGCACCCTTCGTGGCCATACCGCCATCGCCGGTATCGGCGAAACCACGTACTACCGCCACGGCCAGGCGCCTGATGCGGAATTCAAGCTCGCGCTTCAGGCGATTGTCGCTGCCTGTAAGGACGCCGGCATCAGCCCGCACGACATCGACGGCTTCGCCTCCTACGGCAACGACCGCAGCGAGGCCGGCCGACTCGCCGCCGCGCTCGGCGTCAAGGAGCTGCGCTTTTCCAACATGTTCTGGGGCGGCGGCGGCGGCGGCGTGTGCGGCGCCGTCGGCAACGCAGCCGCCGCCGTGGCCACCGGCATGGCGGACTGCGTCGTCGCCTTTCGCTCACTGGCGCAAGGTCAGTTCGCGCGCTATGGCCGTGGCTCCGGTGCACCGCTCGCCGCCGGCGATGACCAATTCCTGTTCCCCTACGGCATCATGTCGCCGGCGCAGCGCTTCGCGATGAAGGTGACGCGCTTCATGCATGACCATGGCATCCGCCAGGAAGCGCTGCGCGCTATCTCGCTCGCCTGCTATCATCACGCGCAGAACAACCCCAACGCGGTGATGCGTGGCCGGCCGTTGACAGAAGAGAAATATGACGATTCGCGCTGGATCGTCGAACCATTCTTCCATCTCTACGACTGCTGCCAGGAGAACGACGGTGCTGCGGCGGTGATCGTGGTTCCCGCCGACCGCGCGAAGGACTTCCCCCACAAACCGTCCTATCTTCTTGCCTGCGCGCAAGGCTGCGAGCACCGCAGCGCCGCCCCCGTGCACAACATGCCGAACTATCCGAGCTCACATTTCACCCAGCTTGCCCCGCGGCTGTACGAGATGGCGAAACTATCCCCGTCCGACATCGGCATCGTTCAGTGTTATGAGAATTTCACCGGCGGCGTACTGATGAGCCTGGTGGAGCACGGCCTGGTGCGTGCCGAGGAAGCCAACGATGTTCTGGTCAAGGAAAACCTGATCGTGCCCAGCGGGCGCATGCCACTGAACACCAGCGGCGGCAACCTCGCCGAATGCTACATGCACGGGCTGGAGCTGGTGCTCGAATCGGTGCGGCAGATCCGCGGCTCCGCGATCAACCAGGTAAAGCGCAACGACACCGCGATCATTATCGGCGGACCGATGGTCACTCCGGTCAGCTCGATTATCCTTGGTTCGGAGGCCGCACTATGAGCACCTATCTGCCGGAAGGCCTGCCCGCACCCAACACCGCCGATCTGCTCACCGCGCCGTACTGGGAAGCGACTCGTGCCGGCCGCTTGCGCATCCAGAAATGCCGTGGCTGCGGTGCCTGGCAATGGGGACCGGAGTGGATCTGCCACCGTTGTCATTCGTTCGACCTCGTCTGGGAGGACGTGGAAGGCAAAGGCCGCATCTACAGCTATGAGCGTCCGCATCATCCGGTACTTGCGGCGTTGAACGGACACGGGCCGTATCTCGTTGTGCTCGTCGAACTCCCCCATGCCGGCAATGTGCGCATGGTTGGCAACCTGCTCGGCAACCCTCAGCAGGAAGTGAGGATTGGCGCGGCGGTCGAGGCGGTGTTCGAACCGCACGCCGACTTCACGCTGGTGCAGTGGCGGTTGGCGTGACCACGAAGCCTCTCCCTCGCGGCAGCGCCCGCGACGCGCCCAGGCCGAGGGGTTGCTGCGTGCACGTTGATGGGACGCGGATCCCTCCGCTGTCGCTGCAGGCCGCGGCCCCGCCCGCCCCCGGCGGGCCAGGCGCCGGAGGAGCTTGAGACGGCCGGGACCTGCCCCAACTGTCAGGCATGCGTCAGTTCCTTGTCACCGCCGGTGTGGCATTGCTGGTTCTCGGTCTGCTGTGGCCCTGGATCACGCGGTTTGGCGGTTGGCTGCCGCTTGGGCGGCTGCCGGGTGATATCAATGTGCAGCGCCCCGGCCTGGGCGTTCACATATGGCTCGGCACCAGCATTCTGGTGTCGATCGTTTTTTCGCTGATCCTTTGGCTGCTCCGGCGCTGACGCGCGGCGCAGGCACCGCGCGTCAGCCCGAGCCAGACCGGCTTACTCCGCCGCGACGCGCAGCCCCGGCGCGTTCTCCGCCAGCACCGCCGCCGCTTCCTTGGCGACGCGCGTGCCCTCGAAGAACTGGGGATTCTGAGTGCCCCACAGCCGCACGGTATTACCAAATACGAAGTCGCGGAAATCATCCTCCGTGAGGAAGCCATCTTCGGCGAGCTCGTACGCCTCGGGGAGCGGGTCGCGCATGTCGATCACATCGAAATGCCCGATGTCGGAGCTGTAGATCGCGTTCAACTTCGCGCCGAACGGGTTG
>JASHVB010000635.1 GCA_030039695.1 Acetobacteraceae bacterium | reverse complement strand
TAAGGCGCCTGCCAGAACGCGGCGAGAGCCGACCGCATCAGCAGCATCTGCGTCGCGGCCATCTGCGCGTGTGGCGGCATTTCGAGCGCGCGAAATTCCACCAGTCCCAGCCGACCGGATCCACCTTCCGGCGTGAAGAGCTTGTCGATGCAAAACTCGGTGCGATGGGTGTTGCCGGTCATGTCCGCCAGGATGTTGCGGAACAGTCGATCGACCAGCCACGGTGGCGTTTCCTGCGCGGGATTGATCTCCGAGAACGCGATCTCCAGCTCCGCCAAACTGTCCTCTCGCGCCTCATCGATCCGCGGATGCTGACTGCTCGGGCCGATGAACAATCCGGAAAACAGGTAGGACAGGCTTGGATGATTGTGCCAAAAGCCGAGCACCGATTTCAGCAGATCAGCACGGCGCAAGAACGGCGACTCGACCGCGTGTGCGGCGCCCATCACCACATGATTACCACCCCCGGTGCCGACATGACGGCCGTCGAGCATGAACTTCTCTGTTGCCAGCCCAACCTGGCGCGCTTCTTCGTAAAGTTCCTCGCTGCGCTGCACCAGTTCGACCCAGTTGTGCGCCGGATGCACGTTCACCTCGATCACGCCCGGATCGGGTGTGACCGAGAAATGGTTCAGTCGCGGATCGTGCGGCGGCAGGTAGCCTTCCAGTACCAATTTCTCGCCAGTCTCGGCCGCGGTGTCCTCGATTGCCGCGACCATCGTCAGCCAGTCCTCCGCGGCATAAAGCGGCGGCAGGAATACGTGTAGCAGCCCGTTGCGCGGCTCGACGCAAAGCGCGGTGCGCACCAAGTCCGGCTCGCCGCGGCCGACCACCGGCAGTTCCTGCGCCACGGGTCGCAGGCCCTCCGGCCCGGCAGCCATGCCTTCCGGGAATCGCGCCAGCATCGCCTGCCGCGTCGGCAGCGCTGGCTTGGGCGCAAATGCGTCCGGCGCGAAGTCCTGCTCTATGTCATCGGGATTTGCCCAGGGCAGGCTGTCCAGCGGCAGTCGGAGCCCGATCGGCGAATCGCCGGGGACCAGGAACATCACCCCGCCTCGGAAGAACCAGTTGCCGCCCTGCCAGATGCGCACGCCATCGCGCACAGCACGGCGGATCGGCAATACGCTGCCCACGGGTGCCGCCAACCCCTGGCCGAACACGCGAGTCAGCCGAGCCCGCTCCAGCGCATCGTGCAGCTTCGAGTCTTCCGCGACGACATTCGCTGGCAACCGCCGCTCGCGCCACAGATAATAATGGATATCCTCATAGGCCGCCTGGACCAGCGATGGATCGACCTGCAACCGCTCCGCCAGCCGCACCGTAAACTGCGCGGCGCGATGTGCATCCGCGCTGCCGCCAATATCCTCTGCTGCTAACAGATCGGGATCGCGCCAGACTGGTTCGCCATCAGGCCGCCAGTGCGAGTACAAAGCCCAACGCGGCAATGGTTCGCCGGGATATTGCTTGCTGAACGCATGCTGCAACGCGCCGCCAGGCGACCAGCGCGCCATCAGCCGGCGGATGAGTTTGCCGGCATAGATCTGCTTGGTTGGGCCCAGTGCCTCAGTGTTCCACTCCGGCGCGTCCATGTCAGTCGCCGAAACGAACGTCGGCTCCCCGCCCATCGTCAAGCGGACGTCCGATGCCGTCAGAGCGCGATCCACCCGCGCGCCCGCAGCCAAAATGTCCTGCCACTGCGCGGGCGTGTAAGGCTTGGTGACGCGGGGCGTCTCGCGCACGCGTGTCAGCTTCATGTCAAATTCGAATGTCGTATCGCACGGATCGACCACGCCAGAGATCGGGGCGGCCGACTGAGGTTCCGGTGTGGCGGCCAGCGGAATGTGGCCCTCGCCGGCTAACAGACCCGACGTGGCGTCGAGACCAACCCAGCCCGCGCCAGGCAGGTATACTTCGGCCCAGGCATGCAGATCGGTGAAATCCGCGGTCGGGCCATCGGGCCCCTCCAGCGGCTTCACGTCACCGACAAGCTGAACCAAGTATCCAGAAACGAACCGGGCCGCGTAGCCCAGATTGCGCAGCGCCTGCACCAGCACCCACGCCGAATCACGGCAGGAACCGCGGCCGTTCGCCAGCGTCTCTTCCGGTGTCCAGACGCCCGGCTCCATCCGGACGATGTAAGCGATTTGCGCCTGCACCTGGCGGTTCAGTGCGACCAGCATGTCCACGGTGCGTTGCTCGCCGCGCGGCGCCGCGTCCAGCAGTTGCTGCAGGCGTGGCCCCACCGGGGCGATCCGCCGGAACGGTGCGAGGTCCTGCTCCAGCAACGGATCATAGTTGAACGGCCAGTGCTCGGCCTCGGGTTCCAGGAAGAAGTCGAACGGATTGATCGTCGCCATGTCGGCAACAAGATCGACCGTCACGTCGAAATGCGTGACGCGCTCCGAGAAAACGACGCGCGCGAGGTGATTGCCCTGCGGGTCTTGCTGCCAGTTCAGGAAATGCGGCGTCGGCTCAACGTTTAGCGTGTACGACAGGATCGGCGTGCGCACGTGCGGAGCGGGCCGCAGCCGGATGGTCTGTGGACCGAGATGCACCAACCGGTCATAGCGGTAGAGGGTGCGGTGGGTCAGGGCTACATGAAGGGGCATGTGCGTCAGGAAATTTCGGCAGGGATTGCATTCTGCGGCATATTGTGCAGCGCAGCAAGCGATTCCGGGGCGGATTGGCCCGAGCAGGCGATGCCCCGAAATTGACGCAATGACAGGGTCACAGACGTGGCCATGAAGCCGATCATATCCCTCCTCGTCCTATTGAACCTGTGTCTGGCGCTGAGTGCCTGCGCGTGC
>JASHVB010000634.1 GCA_030039695.1 Acetobacteraceae bacterium | reverse complement strand
CCCGACCCGGCGAACGATCGGGGCTGAGACCAATGAGCGCGCCGCTTGCCAAAGACCAGTTTGCATTCGAGTTGCCGAATCAGACCTACGTGGACACCCACCTGGAAGACCCTATTCTTCCGCCGCTCTCGCGCGGCGGGCGCCGGCACGGCGTCCGCGCCTGGGTTGCCGCATTCCGCGCCTGGCGTGAGAAGCGTGCGGCGCTGTCGGAACTTGACATGATGAGCGAGCGGGAATTGGCCGACATCGGCCTGACCCGTTCCGACCTGCCGCGGGTGTTCAACGACAACTTCAACGCCGACCTGCGCAGTCGCAATTTCGTATGACAGACGCCTCCCACGGAGCTTGATGGTGACGGGCGGGCCTGACATTCAGGCCCGCCCGTTTGCATTACGGCGCAGCACAAGGGTGACCCAAGGGCCTTCGGTCAGGATGCGCTCGAGCTTCAGTCCGAGTGCCCGGTGCGCCGTCAGCACCCAGCGCGCCTGCGACATCAGCAAACCCGACAGGATGGCCGTGCCACTGGGTGCGAGATTGCTGGCCAGATCGCGCGCCATCGCCGCCAACGGCCGCGCCAAGATGTTAGCGAGCACCAGATCATAGGGCGCGCCGGCCCGCACCGACCGGTTACGCCAACCGTTCGCCAGGACAGGGCGCACCAGGTGCCGCAGCCGGTTCAGCGCGGAGTTCTGCTCCGCCACACGCACCGACCACGGCTCAATGTCGGTCGCCAGCACCGGCCGGTGCAGTAGCTGCGCTGCCGCCATCGCCAGAATGCCGGAGCCGGTTCCAAGATCCAGGATCCGTCGCGGCCGACGGTAAGCGACGCGTTCCAGCGCACGGAGGCAGCCACGCGTCGAGCCATGCTCGCCAGAGCCGAACGCCAGCCCGGCGTCCAACGTCAGTGTGACCCGCCCCGATGCCGCCGGCGTTGCCAGATGCGAGCCGCGGACCACAAACCGCCGACCGATCCGTTGTTCGGGGAATGACGCGCGGGTGCGGGCGAGCCAGCCATCGGCCGGAGTGCGCGTACGCTCTAGCGGCGCCGTCACACCGGTTACGACTTCGGCCAGCGCCAGCGCTGCAGCCAGCTCGGCCTCGCCGCGGCCGGCTTCCTTCACACCTTCCACCCGCCAATCGCCAGCTGAGCCGCTCCGGAAGAAGCCGACCGTGGTGCAGGCGCTGCCCAGCGCAGCTTCGTAGGCTGGCGCCGCTGCCTCGGGGACGCTGACACTGACCGTCTCGAGCTGCGGGGTATGGCGTCGCATGCCACCCAGATAAGCCACGCGCCGGGGTCTTGCCAAACGCTGCGAACAGCCAAAGTAAGTAAGCTGATGAAGAACGTCTGTTCGCGTCTGCGCCGCTCGTTGCCGTGGTTCGCGTTGCTGACCGCCACGGGCGCCATGTTGGCGTCGTGTGATACCCCGGTCGGGGTGTCGCCTGCCCTGCAGGGCACGTATTGGCAGAACGCGCTCGTCACCAACCCGGACGGCGGCGGCCCACAGGTGGTGCGCTGGGGGCCGCCGCAGAATTACAATCCTGCCGGACGCGACTGATCGCTGGACGCCAGGCGGCTGCATTCACCGGCGGGTTGAGCGCGGCTGAATTGCGGCCGGTCACGGTCTTCATCGATTGCAAAAAGCGCGTCCGCATAACCCGCGAAGGGCTTGGCATACGAGCCGGAGCATGACTCCGCAGTCGGCTCGACTGGCGGCCATACATCATGGACATCGCTAGCTTCCTTGGCACGGCACGTGTCGGTACCGGGGGCAGCGTGCTCGAGTGGCCTCGCAACCCGCATCAATGGCGGCGGGTATGGTAAAATGGCATGATTTGCCACTGCGGCCCGCGCAACCGTAGGCCGTCAAAGATCTGGGACGCGATGCCGGCGCATTGTTCGCGGCGTGTCACGGACGCACTATTCCGGTGCAATAATGACATACCATTCCAGTCGTTCTTCCAACGCCTGCTCGATATTGACGATGCTGCGGTGATTGCGTCGTTACTAAGCGCACCGCGGAGCGAAGGGCGGCAGGATTGTCGAGAATGCCGCCGACGGGCGCCCGGAAGTCGCGGCGATCAAACGCACGGCGGAGAAGCGGAGGAACAGGTCAAGTTTTCTGGGGCAGCCAACACCGGGCGGCGATAAGAGAAAATCCTCACCTCTCTTGCCCGAGAGCGCGGGACAAATGTTCACATTCTCTGCCGGTACAGCTTCATCGCATTGTTGAAGAAAAAATCCCGCCGCCGTTGATCCGGCAGCGGCATCGGCAGCACCTGTGTCGGGTCGTCGTAGTCCCAGTGCGGATAATCCGTCGCGAAGATCAGCCGGTCCCAGCCAATCCAGTCGATCGCATCCAGCACATGCTCCCGCGGTTGTGGCTCTTCCATCGGCTGCGTGGTCAGCCATACATTCTCGCGGATGTATTCCGACGGAGCGCGCTTCAGATGCGGCGTCTCCGCCTTGAGCCGGGTCCATAGCTTGTCCAGCCGCCACGCGAGCGGCGGGAGCCAGGCAAAGCCGCTTTCGATCAGCACCAGCTTGAAGTTCGGAATGCGCTCGAACACACCCTCGATCACCATGCTGGTGACGAACGCTTGCGCCGATTGCGCGTGGCCGACCATGTCCTCGATGTAAAAGCTTGGCCAGCCGCTGCCGCTGACCGGATAGCCGCCGAAGCCGAATGCGTGCACGCCGATCGGCAGCCCGGCCGCAGCGGCGGCTTCGTAAATCTTCCAGTACTGCGTCTGCCCCGGCGGGTTCGCCGTGCGCGTCACCATCAGGACCTGCACGAACCGAGGATCGCCGGCCCAGCGCTCGATCTCTGCCACTGCTGCATCGGGATCTTCATACGGCACCACGATCGAGGCCTTCAGCCGCGGCTCGATCAGCCACTCGGCCTCCACCCACCGGTTCATCGCGGTGGCGACGCCGGCGCCGAATTCTCGGTTCTGGAAGCTGGCGCCGTTGTCACCGGTCGGGTTCAGAATGCCTAGCTGGATATTGTTCTCGTCCAGCAATTGCTTCTGCATGAACTTGAGGCTGCTGCCCGGGCGTCCGCCTTCCGGCGGCCAGGCATCGCGGCGCGAGGCATTCGGCTGCCCTTTCGGGTAAGCCGGCCCGGCTTGATATGCCTGCCGCGGCCGCGAGCCAAACGTCTTCGCCATGTCGATCCAGCGCTGCTCCATGTAGGGAAACAGATCCTTATACGAGTTGCGCTGCGGATGGATGTCGCCGTCGGCGATTGCGAGCTTCGACGCGGCGGCAGGCTGGATGGTGGGGCGGCTGGTGACCTCGACGTTCATCGGACGGACTCCGTCAGGCGTGCGGGATGAGCCGGAATTGTGCCGCATGATCGACCTGATCTTACCGGGTGGCAAGTCCGGATGGTAAAGATCGTCGCGGCGGTTATTTTTCCTCGCACCAGTCTCGCTCCTCACTGTGCAAGCGATGAATTTGGTACTCTATCGCGAAAACGACGTTCGCCGGCGTTCGGAATGCCTCGCGCGTATTTTCATTCCGCCAATCGCGAGTACGTCGCCCGCGGGTTATCGATCATGATCTTCCGCACGAACTGTCGAGACAACCCCTCGGGCAACACCGCGTCGCCGTCGAACTGCCAGTGCGGGTAGTCGGTCGAGAATAGTAACAATTCGTCGGAACCCATGTGCTCCAACAGCTTGTGCAAAGCATCCACGCTCGGCGGTCCGTCTACCGGCTGCAGCGTCAACCGCACATTGGAGCGGACGATTTCCGCCGGCGCGCGGTCCACCCACGGCACTTCCATGCGCAGGCCGCGCCAGAACTTGGTGAGTCGCCATAAATGCGCAGGTAGCCAGGTGAAACCGGACTCGATCAGCACGATCTTCAAATCGGGGAACCTGGTGAACACGCCCTCGCAGATCAGGCTCGATAGCGCCTGCTGGAACGCCGGAGCCTGCGCCGCGTAATCCTCGGTATAATAGGTCGGCCAGCCCAGCGGCGTGACCGGGTGGCGATACGCCGAGCCGGCATGAATGCCTACCGGCAGCCCATGCCGTCGTGCGGCTTCGTAAATTGGCCAATAGTGCCGCTTGCCCAGCGGCATGTCATGCATGACCAGCAGCAGCACCTGCACGAAACGGTGATCCGGCGCGACGCGATCGATTTCCTCCGCCGCCAGTTCGGGGTTCTGCATCGGCACGACGATGGACCCGCGCAGCCGCGGCTCCTTGTCCAGCCACTCGCCAGCCAGCCAGTCATTGATCGCGCGGGCAAACCCGGCGCCCATGTCCTCGCTGAACAAAAGCTGCGCGCCGTACAGACAGTTGCAGATCGCAACGCTGGTGTTGAACGGATCCAGCACATGTGTACGCAGCAACGCAAGGTCCGAACCCGGCTTGCCGCTCTCCAGGCGCCAGTCGGGCCGCGAGGTCAGCGGTGAATTCGCCGGATATGCGATTGACTCGAGCTCGTGCAGCCCGCGCTGGATTGATGAATCGCGCCAGTGATCGGACAGATATGGATGCAGCGCCTTCAGGTTAGGCACTGCAGGATGGATGTCACAGTCGATTCCGCCGACTTCAAGAACGCTCATGGCTTCCTGGCCGCATATTTCGTACGCACTGTCGCATGGAATGCCTCGCCCGGCCAGCTTGGCGTCCCCATGGAGAGGCCTCTACGCTGGGGCACTCGCAACAGGAAACTCACCTATGTCCGAACCCGCACGCGTGCTGCTGTGGACCGACGCGCCCGGTCCTTACATCGACGCCATCGCCGATGCCGGCCTCAGTGCGCGGGTCGCGGTGGAAACCCTCGCCCGTAATGAAACGCCCACCCAGGCGCAGCGCGCTGACACCGAGGCGATGCTGGCATGGGGTGCGCCGCGCGGCCTGCTGCCGGAGATGCCGAAGCTACGCTGGGCACAGGCGCTGACCGCCGGGGTCGAGGGTTGGCTCGCTCTGCCCGACCTGCCTGCCCGCCTTACGCTCACCTGCGCTCGCGGCACGCATCGTGACTCGATGCCCGAGAACATCCTCGGTGCACTGTTCCATCTGACCAAGCCCTACGCGGCAGTTGTGCAGGACCAGAAGGAACACAAATGGACGCGCCGCATGGCGCAGCCGCTGAACGGCAAGACGCTCGGTATTCTCGGTCTTGGAGCGGTCGGGCAGGAAGTGGCGCACCTGGCGTCCGCACTGCGCATGCGGGTGATCGGTACCAAGCGCCGCCCGCAAGCAGTCGCCGGCGTGGACCAAGTGTTCCCGCCCGAGCGCACCAGCGACGTACTGGCGCAGTCCGATTTCGTGTTGCTGCTGTTGCCGGCGACGCCCGACACCGAGAACTTTATCAACACGAAAACCCTGTCGCAGATGAAGCCCAGCGCCTATCTGCTGAATTTCGGCCGCGGCCATCTAATCACCGATGCCCATCTCGTCGCCGCGGTCAAAGAGCGGCGCATCGCCGGCGCGGTACTGGACGTATTCCGCCAGGAGCCACTGCCGCCAGAGCACCCGTTCTGGGATACCGACGGCATTGTCGTGTTGCCGCATATCGGCGGCGGGCATCCCACCCGAGACGCCATCGTCGCCCGGCTGTTTGTCGAGAATCTGGGCCGGTTCCTCGACGGCAAGTCGCTGATGGAAGTGGTTGACCGAAATGTGGGGTACTGATCCTCCAAGTCCCGTTGCACCGCCCGCCGGGCCGAAGCAATCCACAGCGGGGGATTGCCTCGTCGCCACATTCCTCGCAATGACAACAATAGCCAATGACGGGAGGAACCAGACACATGCCATCGAAGCCCTACGTCATCGCCCTTGAAGAGCACTACCATCACCCCGACGTTGCTGCGACCTACGCACCGCTGGATGCCAACCGCGCGCCGCCGCTGGTGCAGCGCCTGGAAGATCTGGGCGAGCTTCGCATCAAGGAAATGGACGCAGCCGGCATCGACATGCAGGTGATCTCGCACGGTGCGCCGGCGATGCAGAAGATGACCGACGTGGCGACGGCGGTCCGCCTAGCGCGCGTCGCCAACGATCGCCTGCATGCAGCGGTTCGCGCGCATCCGGACCGCTTCGCCGGGTTCGCCGCGCTGCCGACCCCTGACCCCAAAGCCGCCGCAGATGAACTCGAACGGGCGGTAACCAATCTCGGCTTCAAGGGGGCGATGATTCATGGCCTGACCAACGGCCGTTTCCACGACGAAAAGGAGTTCTGGCCGATCTTCGAGCGCGCGCAAGCGCTGGACGTGCCGATTTATTTCCACCCCGCAGCGCCGGCGCAGCCGGTGATCGACACGTATTACGCGACCTACGTCCCCGACGTGCCCGGCATCCTGCGCGCCGCCTGGGGCTTTACCGTGGAGACCGCGACGCAGGGTGTGCGCCTGGTACTGTCCGGCGTGTTCGACGCCTATCCAAGACTGCGCGTTATCTTCGGCCATTTCGGCGAGGGTCTGCCGTTCTACGCTTGGCGCATCAATATGGCGCTTGAGCGTGACTGGAAGGGCACTCGCAGCTTTCGCGACGTATTCCGCGAACACTTCTACGTCACCACATCAGGCTTCTGGTCCGACCCGGCCCTGATCTGCTGCATTCAGGAACTGGGCCTCGACCGTATCATGTTCTCGGTCGATTACCCATTCGCGCCGAACCAGCCGGCAACCGAGTGGCTGCACCGCGTGCCGCTGTGCCCCGAGGACCGCCTCAAGCTTGCCGGCGGCAACGCGCGGCGGATCCTGAAGATGTAACGCCTCATGTGTTATGGCGGAAGAAGGCCCGCCGTCCGCGCCCGTTTGCAGCTCGGACAAGAAACCTAACCCCTGCGTCGTTGCCTCGCCTGGTCCGCCACCCACGACTTCGCTGCTCGACGTAGCGGAGGTCGTGGGTGTCCGGTCTTTCCCGGCGATCACAGAGCCGGTCAACCACCACGCGCGGTGACACGCTCTTCGTCCGGCGCCTGACCGCAGTACGCAACATTTGACCTAGAACACCCAGACTGTGTCGGCAATTTCATCCACACGCCATTCCTCCAAATCACCGCAGTCACCAACGATGCTCTCATCGCCTCTGACACCGGCTGCGCCGTGATCTTCTGCGGCACCATGGCCGACGTTGTTGCCACCAGCGCCCGCATCCCGCTGGTGGTCGGAGGGGAAACACTGGACAACCTCGAAACCTTCACCGAGGCAGTGCCCAGACTCGCATAACCGCCCGGGGCGCCAAAGGCAGCAGGCTCGACGACATCGGCGCTCAAGGAGCGGGCCGACACTCGCTGTGGGGGGCGCGCCGCCGGTCGCACTGCCCCGGGCGCGGCCCGCATCCCGCGTTGCCACGCAACCGGCGTTACAAGGAGCCATGTTGCGATTGAGCGATCTGCAGTACTAGCGTCCGGAATCACCGCTCGCACGAGGACCTTCCGATGCCCCTTCCCGCGATTTCCCTTATTGCCGTTCCAGGTCGCCGGCGGCTTACCATCGAGCTCGCGCACGAGGTGGAACGCCGCGGCTTTGCCGGCATTTACTCGCCCTCCCCATTCGGCAATATGTCGCTGTGCGAGGCGCTTTCCTGGACCACCCGGACGATTCCATTCGGCACCGCCATCGCACCGATCTTCGCCCGTACCGTCGGCGACTTCGCGCAAAGCGCAGCGTTCATGCACGAGGTGTCGGGCGGTCGCTTCCGCCTTGGCATCGGCGTCGCACACGGCCCGAGCCACGTGCGCATGGGCGTGACACCCGGCAAGCCGCTCGCCGATATACGCAGCTTCATTGCGCGATTCCGCGGCCAGGAGGGCCTCGGCCCGCTGCCGCCGGTCATTATCGCCGCACTTCGCAGAAAGATGGTGGCCCTGGCGGGGGAAATCAGCGATGGGGTGGTGTTCGCCAACGCCTCGCTGTCGCATATGCACGAGTCGCTTTCGGCACTGCCGGCAGTGAAGCGTGACGATCCGGGGTTCTTCATCGGCAACATGCTGCCGACCTGCATCAGCGACGACGTTGAAGCCGCGAAGGCGGTGAACCGGCGGTCGCTCACGAATTACGCGTTCCTGCCGAACTACCGGAACTATTGGAAAGAAGCAGGCTACGTCGAGGAGATGACGGCGATCGAGACCGCAATCGCGGAGGGCCGGCGCGACGATGTGACGAGGTACTTCACGGACAAATGGCTGGCCGACAATACACTATTTGGTCCAGCGGGCCGTGTGCGCGAGGGCGTCGAAGCATGGCGGGCCGCGGGCGTACGCACGCCGGTCATCGTGCCGTCATCTGCGGCGGGAAATCAGCTCAAGGCGCTGGAGGAGGTCTTCGCCGCATTTGCGTGAGCATGCTGTTATTGCGAGTTCGACATCGGCCGTCGGGGGCCCGCCGGTGGGTCGCGAACTAACGATCACAGGGTGGGCCTCCAGCCCGGGGTTCCACGGGTCGCTGATCCTGGTCTACGCCTGTCCTCCATTTCGCTATTCTAGCCATACGTCTTGCCGCGCGAGGTGCACGGTCCGTAATCGCCTCCCCGCCGGGGCAGCCTGGGCATGCGTGTTGACAGCAACGACATCGTAAAACCCAGGGCCCGCCGGTCACGAACGGGGCCTTCGCTTTCCGGGAAGCCCATTCATCCGGCCAGA
>JASHVB010000633.1 GCA_030039695.1 Acetobacteraceae bacterium | reverse complement strand
GGACGGGAAGCGCGGCAAGCGCGGCCTCGGTGTCGCCGGCGACGAGAGAGGCGAAGTAGGCAACATGGCTCGCTTCGCGTTCGGAGAGGCCGGCGGCGAGGTCGGTCGCCTTGGCGATCGACGCACGGGCCGCCGCGGCGTCGCCGCGTTCCAGTTGCGCGTGCGCGCGGGCCGCGTGGGGCAGGACGAATTTGGGGTCTGCCTCAATGGCGCGATCGAAGGCCTCGATTGCGCCGGGATACATGGTGAGCTTGAACGCGCAGCCCTCCATGTAGGCGTCGCGGGCGGCCTGGGACCTTGTGGAGAGCGGAACGTCGTAGCGGTCCGTCAGCATGGCTCGATCACCCCGGCGCAACGTCGAGCATCAAGAAGCCTTCCCTCGGCCTCGCATCGGCCCGACGATGGCCCAGCGTGACCGCCTGCCGTGAGGCAGGGCGACGTTCCGCGACAATGAATGCCGCGGCAAGCTCTATCGCATCTGGCGCCTGCCGCGGACCCACCGCGGGAACCGCCGCCTGAATTAGAATTGTGGCACGTCCCGTGCCACCCGCTATGACCACTTCCAGCTTCCGCTTCTCCCCGAAGCCTCGGACGACTATGTCGACGATGAAAAGCCCTCGCGCTTCATCGCGGCATTGATCGACGGATTGGATCTAGCTGCCGCAGGTTTGCGCGCGTCGGCCCAGAGGACAAGGGCCGTCCCGGCTATCGGCCGGCCGATCTACTGAAGGTCCACATCGATGGCCATCTGAAGCGCGTCCGCTCTAGCCGCCGTCTGGAAGCCGACACCCGTCGCAACACCCATGCGATCTGACTGTTGCGTCACCTCAAGCACGTCTCAACTCCATCTCGGGCTTCCGCAGCGACAACCACCATTATCGGGACGAGCACCACGCCTTTCAACTGTGTTTCTTCATGCACAGCAGAAGGCAGCCGGCGAAACTGCGCCTAGCATCGGGTAGTTTGATACAACCAGCACCGCTTCGGCGCGAGATCTTGATCGATTACGTTCAGCGAGACGACGATCTGACGGGTGACAAACGCAAACATACGCAAGGGTGGTTGTTCATCGGCGAATGGCGGAACCCTGGAGAGCACAAATATTTGGTTTTTACATCGTCCGAACATCCTTCCGCGGTGCCGACACAGCTAGTTTTTAGGTTGCTACCAGAGCGCATCGATGCTACACTAGCATGACAAGACAGGGCGGGGGGGAAAGTCAAGATGGGTTTGGTTATCGAACCACACGAGATCTACTTCGGCAGCTTCTTCGAGCGCTTCAACATGCGCTTTGGCCCTGCGATGCCTGGCGGACAGTCGGTTTGGCACTCGGGTGGGATCCCGGAAATCGTCGCTCTCCAGAAGGAGTTCGAAATCTTCAGGGAAGGCCGGTCGTTTATGCAAAGTGCTGCGTTGTTGGGGCTGACGGGCCCGTACAGCGGTCCAGCGAACGATCGTTGGCTCGAATATCTGCTCAAGCTCCCTCGAATGCAATCCGATAATGACGGGGTAAATGGGGATCAGCGAATCGTCCGCGCAATCGTGGCGAACCTGCAGCGTGACCCGGTGCTACCGTGCTACATGCGCGCCTACGACGGCCGCACCCGGGAGCCAGGCCTAGTCGTTGTCGCCGACGAGCACCCCGTCTTCTACCTGGAGAGCGTGACTTTCCTAACGATATCATTGCCGATGCGACCTGCCCAACCGACCCAGGCCGCCGGGGCAGGTCCGCGGCCGCAAACCCGCACGCGCGCCCGCCGCCGCAAGCAGGCGGCATGAATGGTGCCGCGTTCCGCCAGCAATGACTGCGACCCGAGTCCGCTGCACGCGGGGGTTGCCGAATACTACACGCAGAAAGTAAAGGTATTTGGTTGTACGCCACTTGGTGTTGACTGGACCTGCCAGGCGACACAGGAGATGCGGTTTGTCCAACTGCTGAAGCTTTGCGATTTCGGTGCGCCGTTCTCCATCAACGACCTCGGGTGTGGCTACGGGGCCCTGGCCGACTTTCTGCATCGACGGTACAGCGCCTGCACGGTAGATTATCTGGGCATCGACCTATCCCGGGAGATGGTTCGACGCGCTAAGCGCCGCTCAGCGCCTCTTGGCGGCGTGCGCTTCGTGAAGGGTTCTGCCAGTCCCCGCATGGCAGATTATTCTGTGGCGAGCGGCATCTTCAACGTGAAGCTAGATGCATCCGACGCGGATTGGGGTGCATTCATCAAGGAGACCCTGCAGCAGCTCGCAGCGACGAGCAGACGAGGGTTTGCCGTCAACTTCGTCGCTTCGCCGCCCAATGGGCAACTCGTGACACAAGGCCTCTATACCACGCCCTCGGGGAGATGGGCCGAGTACTGCACCAATCATATCGGGGCCCATGTGCAGGTGATCGACGGATACGGCATGCACGAGTTCAGCCTGCTGGTGCGACACTGTCCTTTGGGGTGATCTCATAAGAACCTTGCGGCACGAAATCACCACTGCGAGTGGCCCAGCTTAGTAGCATTCGGATCTGTGGCGGTTCGGTCGTGCCGGTCCGCGGCCGACGCCACGCCCCATCGGGTCGCAATCGTTCTTCTTTAACATAGTCTAACGAATCCACCCTGAGTAACAGTGCGCGACTGAGCGGCTCACTTCATCGTGGCGGTGTACCGGGACTGTCCGACAAGCCAGATGTGGTGGAGCGAGATCACCTGTGTCTGGGGAAGACCGCGCACCGGTGGCGAATAGAGGGGTTCTGTGCATTTTCTGAGACGCGGTCTAATGGAGTCGGATGACCCATGAACGCAGGGCGTACCCCTCCGATGTCAGCGACGACGAGTGGTCGCTGATTGTCCCGCACCTGACGCTGATGGGCGAGGACGCCCCGCAGCGAACATATCCGCTGCACGAGCTGTTCAATGTGCTGCGCTATGTGATCCGCTACGGCATAGCCTGGCGGGCGATGCCGCACGATCTTCCAGCCTGGTCAGCGGTGTACCGGCAGTCTCAGCGTTGGCTAACATCCGGCTGCTTCGAAGCCCCGGCGCAGGACATTCGAGCCGTGTTGCGAATGGCAGCAGGGCATGACGCCGATCCGACGGCGGCGATCATCGACAGCCGGACCTTGCGTTCTATGCCCGGGAATGGCCCACGCGCTGGCCACGATTGCGATAAACGCAATCGCGGATCGAAGCGTCACATATCCGTCGACACGTTCGGTCACCTGCTGGCCCTGCGCGTCGCCCCCGCCGACGTCGATGACCGGGCCGAAGTCGGTCGTCTTGCCGAGGCGATCCAGGACACCGCCGGCGAGAGCGTCGCACTGGTCCACGTCGTTCAGGGATACCCGGGCAAACAAGCGGCGGACGCCGCCCGTTCCCAGGGCATCGAACCGCTTGTCGTGAAACTGCGCTAGCCGAAGCGCGGTTTCGTCATGCTGCCCAAACGTTGGGTCGTCGAGCGATCATTCGCTTGGACCACCAGGTGCGGACGTCTCGTCAAAGACTGCGAACGATATGCCTCAACTCTTGCCGGCTAGCATATCGTAGCCTTCGTCTGTCTCATGCTGGCAAGGGCAGCGGCGCTAATCCAAAGTGCATGACACCCTCTAGGTCCGCTCGAGCCCGGAGGTGCACAGGATTGTGTGGCGCGCTTGCTGCGAGTCTAGCGGCAGTCGAAGATCGCCCCGCCAGACTTTCCCGAAGCAATCGCGCGTTCGCAAACTGCCAGGCGATCGTAGATGTCTGCTGTGAAGCCAGGAATGCTCTGGTCAAGCTGGCAGCCCCCCAGACAATCACTTAGCGTAACTGGCCTCAAACGGTCATTCATATGGCCATTGGTGTCATTCTCGACTACGAACTTTACGAAACTATGTGCCGACAGAGAAAGCCGCCAAGCACTGACGATCGAGTATATCAGCACGGTCGTGGTCGGCCAATCTGAGACGCGACCGCCTGAGACGCGACCGCCGACGCATCGACGATCAGTCAGCATTTTAGGTTGCCGGCGTGCGCGACTATGGTGCGTGCTTCCTCGAGTCGTGCTCGATAGATCGAAGCACCGGATTCCTCGATCAGCTGCGTTGCTTCCGCGAGCAGCGATATGGCGGTACGACGTCCAGCAGGACCCTCAGTCAGAATGGTGAGACTCGCGAGCGTGATCGAGGCTCTACAGACCGGCAGCCTGGCCCCACGCGCCCGACCGACGGCAATGGCGCTTCTTGCGGTCGCTGTCGCATTGACCAAATCGCCCATCCGCATTTGGTAGTCGGCAAGATTGGCCAGCAATTCCGGCTCAAACTCGACCGCAGCACCGGTCTGGCGCAGGAAATCCACCGCGCGCGAGATGCCTTCGACCGCACGCACATAATCGCCCGCGATACCGTCGGCTATTGCCTGCATGCCGAGTTGGTACATGCGAAGGTACGGTCCACCATGCCGGTCCGCGAGAACGGCAATCCGTGCCGCATGTTCGCGCGACATGGCTGGATCATTCAGACACCACGCCATGTCGACGTAGCCGACGTGTGCGATAAACAGCACGGTGGGATCGATCAGGTCCTTGATGTTCACCAGCTTGTCGAAAAACTCGCGCGCTGCATCGAAGCGCCCCAGACGCAGGAGAATGCGGCCACGCAGGCCCACCACCCAATCTTCGACGCTGTATCCAAGGAAGCGCTGATCGAATTCCGTCACTTCAGCAATGCGAGCAAGCGAGGCATCGCTTGCGTCAAGCGCCTCCCGCAGCAATCCGGCCCAGCCATAAGCGTGGCTGAGCGCGGCATACAATGTCGCAAGCCGGCCGGGATCGCCGTTGCGTTCGGCGAGGGCAATTGCCTCCTTGACCTGCTGTACGAAAGCGTCGCTGTTGCCACCGCTTACCTGAGCAATCCGGCCATCGACGAGAAGCAACAAGGGAATGATGGAGTCGTCGTTCTTCCGCGCCCATTTCAGTGCCTCCTGGATGAACGGACGAGCCTGATCGGTGGTGAGTCCTTCCCTCCAGCCAACCCATGCAATCTGGCCACTGGCCTCAATGCGCAATGCATCGTTGGCGCGCGACTCCGGTTCGTCGGTAAGCAGCGTTCGGACCTTGTGCCAGAGTCGGATCGCCTGTTCCGAGCTCATGCGGCCTATCCAGCGCGCTGCGCGCGCCGCATAGAACGCTGCTCTGCTTTGCTCGCCGGCTTGTTCAAGGTGGTGCGCTATCAGCGCGGCTAATTCGTCAGCTCGATCGGTGTAAAGCCGCTCAATGGCTTGGGCGACTGACATGTGCAGCCGGTTGCGCCGCGACCGGAGCTGGGTGGTGTATGCCACTTCCTGGATCAATGGATGACCGAACTGGTACGCGGGTTCACCACGAGAATCACTCCTTCGGAGCAGGCCACCTTCACACAAGCGATCCAGCAGCACGGACAGCGCATCAGGGTCCTGTGCGACTACCTCCTGCAGGACCGTGACGGGAAAGTCCTTGCCGATTATGGAGCCAACCCGAAGTACCTCCCTCTGACTGTGCGCCAAGCCGTCGATGCGAGCGCCGATGACGCCCTGCACGGTTGCCGGCAACTCCTCTGCTTCGGCATTGCGTCCGCGGCGGAATGCGCCGGGCCGCCCGGCAACGACACTTCTTTCCGCTAGCGATTGGACGAGTTCCTCGATAAAGAACGGATTTCCGCCGCTGCGCTGCTCCACGCGTTTGCGGATAGCGCGGAGCTCAGGACGCGACCCCATAAGCTTTTCCACGAGGGCAGCAGTGTCGGATGCGGTAAGTTCCTTCAGATCGATTTGACGATATTCTGTCGCCGTCATCCAAGGTCGGCTGTACGGCTGTCGGAAGTTGACAACCAGCATCGTCCGTGTCGCCGTCACGACCTGCGCCAGCATTTCCACGAAGGCTTCGCTAGCGTCGTCGAGCCATTGCAGATCCTCGACGATCAGGACAGTGGTGGCATCGTTGCAAACCACTAAGTCTCGCACGATTTTGCGCAGCCGCGCATTGCGCGTTCTGGCGCTCAGCCAGGGCTGTTGCGTGCTTTGGAATGGGATGCCCAGGAAGCTGCATACCAACGACAGGTCGCCGTCATCGGTGGCACCAATTTTGGCCAAATGCGTGGCGATCGCGGCAACAGCCGACACCGGGCCATCGCCGGGCGCAATGTGGAAATAGGCGGTGCGCAGCAAGTCCAGAACGGGCTGCAGGGGCGTCACTACGCCGTACGGCTGCGGCTTTGTCTCGAACACGAGAACCGACCGTGCTCTGCAGAACTGGGCGAACTCGTAGCACAGCCGACTCTTGCCCGCGCCCGCGACGCCGGCTATGCCAATCGTTCTGCCAGCGCCGGCTTCCACGAAGTGGAGAGCCTCCATCAGGGAAGCTAGCTCGCCGTCGCGTCCCACGAACGTCGACAGATCAATGCGTTGGAATCGCTGGCCAGCAGCCCCCGACTTTCGGCCTGTAAGCGAATATAGAACCACCGGGTGCGGCACGCCGCGCAGCTTCCGCGGGCCGAGTGGCTGCACGTCGAAAAGCGAACCCGCGAGACGCCAACAGGCTTCGCTGAGCCAGATCTCACCAGCTTCAGCCTCACCGCTGACCCGGCTGGCAATATGGAGTGTCATTCCATAGGCACTAGAAATGCCGGCAAATCCGGTGATCGGCGTGTCAGATACGATTTCACCCGAATGCAATCCAGCACGCACCGCATGAGTCTCTCCGTTGCCGCGGATTGCATCGCGGATCGCCAACGCCGCTTGGCAGGCAAGCAATGCATGGCCCTCCTGCGCCCGCGGCGCACCGAACAGAGCCATTATGCCATCACCCATGGTGCGGGCTACGGTTCCCCCGAATCGCTGCACGACATCGCACATGGTTCGCAGGACCGGTTGGAGCGTCGCCATCGCCGACTCGGCATCGAGGGACGCGATCAATTCGGTTGAACTCACTAAATCGACAAACAGCACGGTGACGTGCTTCAGCTCTGCTTCCGGGGCCAAGGTGGGGTCGGCAGCAAGAGGCACAGGATCAGGTTTTTGCAACGGCGCGCCGCAGTACTCGCAGTCGGTCTCCTGGGCGCTGGTCTCTCGCCCGCACGCTGCGCACCGCGTCATAATTTTTGCCTCTTCACGAGCGCTAAAGCCGCAAGTTCTGGGGCTGAGCGATCCTCAGAGGCAGGCACCGCATGTACAACGCTGTCATGCATTTGCGTCGGGTATCGCAGTTCAGACGGTTTGGTCGACCCTGTATGCATATGAGAGCGCACGGCGTTGTGAGTCAAATGCGCTCTGCTGGTATTCCCTCTCCGCCCTCTTGGGGCGGCCAGGGCCGCTGGTTCCCGCCCGAGAAGAAACGTTGGAGTCCCAGCCGAGGATCTGGAGAGCGGACCGAGCAGAGAGTCCGCCTATCTCGGTCGACGCGGGCTCGGGAAGCGCCATCCGCTTTCGGGACAGCCCACCGCGGTGTGCGGACGACCCAGCGTTCATCGCGCGCCTGCCGATCCAGCTCTCGGCGACGCGCTAAGCTCCGGCTTGTCAGGTGCGATGCACTGCCAGCCCGCGTTGGTCGCCTGTAATACGGTCAGTACGACGATGC